>JALYOR010000030.1 GCA_030856765.1 Verrucomicrobiota bacterium
GCACCAGCCAGGGGTGCAGCTGACGCTAGATCGTGAAACTCCCCGAGATTTATGCGCTAACCAAGTCGTCCGAGCGCTGCGGAGGAAAGGTTTCACCGTCGAGAGACAGCAGGGCTCGCATATCCGCTTATCAAACGGGGCGTTGAGGGTCACGGTTCCCAATCATTCCTCGATCGATCCTAAAACGCTCCAGAGCATTCTGAAGCAAGCGAAAATCACCATTCAAGAACTGAAGAATGATCTGTAGAATCCGGTCTCGGAAATTACGCCACGAGTTCTAGTTCGGGCGTTTCTTTAAACCGGAGTTCGGCCCGTTTCGGGGAAGAACGTCCTGTAAAATGGCATCGCACGGCTTTTTGAATTGCCTTTACCAATTCCCCGATCCCCTGTGCTTGCGTGGTAATACCGCCGCCTTTTGGATCATCCCAAGAAGCGATCAATACGCCCGGCTTGGTTCCGCGCTCCACGGTAAATTCCAGTTTCATTATTCGTCGTCCGGTTTCGTTGCCCGTTTTTAGTAGAGCACGCTTTACGCCTGCTCGTTCACTTAATCGCGCTGTTATTCCAGAAGCGATGCCTCATGTCACGGTGAAACGTCTCTTGCGAAAGATATTTTCTCTCCGTTGGACAAATCTTCGTCCAACCGCACCGATTTTTCCAGTAATTTCCCGGGAAGAGGAAAAAACCGTACGCGGCAAAATTTTCTGCGGAAATTTTCAGCGCCGCACCCGCTCACGAAGCGAGCGGCGCGATTGTCGATCTTGGCGTGCTCTTCTTTTGGAGAGCAAATGAGCTCGCAACATCCTGAGAGTGCACGGATTATTCGAAATTTCTCGCGGCTGCGAGACGCTTTCTAGTAGAACCTTTCTGCATGGCCCGGAAAACCTCTCTCGTGGAAGCCTCGGCAGTCGAGGCTGAGATCGAAATACCAGATCAGTCGGATTTCTATAAATTGCCGGCACGGTTCGGGGCTGTCCCGTTGGACGAAGCGCCGCTCGGTTACGAGGTCGAGACGAAGCGGCGGGAGTCGAAGGTCACAAAGTTCGAGCACGCTTATCCGCGCATTTATCTGCCGTTTCAGGAGGTGTCGCGCGTGACATTCGGCATGGGAAAAAGTTTGCGCCCACCGAGCTTTTCCCGACCGGCGCGAACCGGCTTTTCTTCGGCGACAACCTGCATGTGATGCGGCAGTTGCCCGGCAAGTCGATTGATCTCATCTACATCGACCCGCCGTTTTTCTCCGGGCGCAATTACAACGTGATCTTCGGCGACAAAAACGAGGTGCGCTCGTTCTCGGACATCTGGGAGGGCGGGATGCCGGGCTACCTCATCTGGCTCAATGCGCGGCTCTTCGAGATGAAGCGCCTGCTCAAGGACACCGGCTCGATCTACGTCCACCTCGACTGGCACGCCAGCCATTACGTGAAGGTCGAAATGGACAAGATTTTTGGCGCAGACAATTTTCGAAATGAGATTGCGTGGTGTTATCGGGGCGGCGGGGTTCCGCAAAATGACTTTGCGAAAAAGCATGACGTTCTCCTTCGTTACTCAAAAACATCGAATTATCTTTTTCGGGTTGATGCTGTCCGAATCCCTTACAGCGACGACGTGCAGAAGAGTGACCCAAGCCGATACGACAAGAGCTATCGATCGAATGCGGTTTACGAGGGCTACAAACCAAATGAGCTTGGAAAGCATCCTGAAGATTGGTGGACGATTCAAAAGCTGATGCCTTCAGACAAGACCGAGCAGATCGGCTACCCGACACAGAAGCCAATCGAGTTGTTACAACGAGTCATCGAGGCATCGTCACAGCCGGGCGACGTCGTCGCGGATTTCTTTGGCGGAGGGGGAGCTTTTTTGTTGCGGCGCAAGGAATGCGCGTGCGGCGGGAGAAACGCGTCGTAACCAAACGCGACGGATCAACGGAGATTAAGGAAAAGCTGGTCTATTACAATTCCGGTGAACCAAGACGGTGGATCGGTTGCGATCAGTCGCGCATCGCGACCGCAATCACAGCGGATCGAGTTGTAAGTTTTGTTGAGCAGGTGGCTGGGAAACTGTTTTCCGTTCCCGATTTCACCGTCGAGCACTGGGGCGTCTATGAATCGCCGCGGCTGGAAAAGCTTTCCGAAACCGAGTTCCGCAAATTCGTCATCGAAGCCTTCGGAGGGCGGCTGGAGAGCGCGGCGGCAGACATCCACGGCCTGCGCTCGGGCGTGCCGCTCTACGTCGGTGAGCCGTCGAAGAAATCGCAGATCGGCAAGGAGGAAGTGCGGCGCTTCGCGCAGGCAATCTTCGAGGAGAAACGCACCGAATTCGGCGTGATGCTCGGCTGGAACTTCGATCTCGAAGCGAAGCGCGCTGCCGAGATTTTGAAAGCGCGGGAGAACAAACGGATTGATTTTGTGCGGCTCTCGCTGGTGAGGTTGGAGGACAAGGAATTCCGCGAGCACATCACGAACAAACACAAGGATTACAATGAGCTGCTCTCCTTCATCCAGCCACCGCAAGTGCGCGTCGAGACCGCGCGCACCGGCTCGCGCAAATATCGCTTCGACGTTTCCGAATCGGTGAGCCTGAACCCGGACGGCGTGCTCGCGAACGTGCAGTGGGATTTCGATTACCGCGACCGCTTTAGCTCGACGCCGGGCTACAGCTTCAATCGCGAGATGGCGGTGGAATACGAGTTCGACGCGCCCGGCAAAAAGAAGATCGCGTGCTCGGTGCAGGACAACCAGGGCGGGGAGCGGACTTGGATCGGTGAGATCGACGTGAAGTAATGTTTAACGCCTTCCTCAAATACGAGCGCGACTTTCGCGCTTGGGTGGATGCCGATTTCCCCGGCATCAATCCACTTTCCCAACACTTCCTTGAGCACTTGCGCGAGCAAAAGGAAGACAAGCGCACGCTCTGGGCGCACCAGATGGAAAGCGTGCAGCGGGTGGTCTATTCCTATGAGTTGCTGGCGATCAAGGAGGCGCTACTGAACATCGTAACCGGCGGCGGCAAGACGAGCATCATCGGCGCGGTGATTGCATGGCTGAAATACGCCCACGGCATTCACAAGTTTCTACTGCTTTGCCCGAATACCATTGTGCGCGACCGGCTGGAGGATGACTTCGCCGAGGCAAAGGTGTTTCGCACCTTCGGCTTTTTCCCGCCCGGCGCGGAGCACTACACGAATGAACTCGGGCTGCACGTCATGCAGTCGGGTGGCGGTGGCCCGCAAGGCATTCTCGACAGCGGCGTGGTGCTGGGCAACATCCAGCAGCTTTACCAAACGCACATCACCGGACAGCGCAATCTAGCTGTGTTCATGCGCTACGTGGAAGAACTCGCGGTCTTCAACGACGAGGCGCACAACACGCCGGCGGCGGAATACGACAACGTGCTCTATATCTTGTCCAAGCGGTGCAAGCTACGTCTGGACACGACCGCCACGCCTGACCGGGCGGACGGCAAAACGCCGGATGCGGAGATGATTTACGAGTTTGGTATTTACGATGCGCAGTCGCAGGTGCCGCCGATCATTAAAAGTGTCGTCGTCTATCAACCGAAGCTGTCCTCGGTGCAACTGACTTATACCAATCCCGACACGGGCGAGCGGCGGACGATTGATGAGATGGACGAGGAGTTCGACAAGATTGAGAAGGGCTTGAGCGCAACGCAATGGGTGACCGATCCTGACCCAATGCGGAAACAAATCGCAATCGGTCTGGAGCGAATTGAGTGAACAGGAGCGGCGGGCGGAAACGCTCGCGGGCGGCAGCTATCAGCCGATTCTTTTCGTTGTAGCTATCTGCATCAAAGACGCACGAGCCGCTTCGGAGATGCTGGCAGAAGAGAAATCGAAGGGAGGTTTTGGGGTTGCGACACTGCTGGTGACTGAGGAATCAACCGACGAAGAGCGAATCATGGCAGGTATCATCGGGAAGCGCGGCAAGGCGTTGGAAGAAGCGCAGCGCGGTTTGGAGAGAAAGCTAGGCAACCTAAGCCAAGCGAAACGGCTGATCGAGGAGGGCTCCAAGGTGCGCGCTGTGGTCAGCGTGCTGATGCTGCGCGAAGGCTGGGACGTGCCCCCGGTGTCGGTGATCCTGCTACTCCGCAAATTCTCGTCACGCGTTTACGGACAACAAGTCGTTGGGCGCGGTTTGCGTCTGAACCAGCGTGGTGAAGACGCACAGGAATTTTGCGCCATCGTTGATCACGAAAAGCTCGATCACAAATGGCTCTGGGAGATGGTCGGCGCGAAGATTAAGACCGGTATCGCTCAAGGCGACTTGTTTGGCGTTGAGGAAGACCTTCCGCCGAAGCGCAAACCTCAGTTGTTGGTTAACGAGGAAAAGCTAATTGACATTCCCGAGCCGCTCGAAGGCGAAAAGGAAGGCATTGATCTCAGCGAACTCGATGACATCACGGTTGACCTGAAGGACTACGACGACTGGCAATCGGTGCTCGCCTCGTTTGAATACGGCGCAGATGTGGAGATTTCGCGGGTAGAGATCGAAGGCATTGAGAGCAAAGACCTTTTCAAGAGCGATTTTACTCAGATCATTGATCCACCGCTATCTGGACGGACCGCACCGAAAGAAAGCAAGTTTAGCCAGATAGAGCTTCGCGATTTGCTGAAGCACACTGTTCGCGACATAGCAGACGCATTACTTGCCGACGAAGGCATCGGCAGCCACGAGCTAGGCTATTTCTACGGCGTACTCATGGATCATATCCGACAAAGCTGCTCGGGGGCGCGACTGCGGGCGGTGCATCTGAGGAGTTACTGACTCATGCCATCCGGCACCGGCACACATTGATCGCGCATTTCAAGCTACGTCAGGGCCTCGTTAGCAGCGTCATAAAGTATCGAAAGGAGCAAGCAAATGCCAACGAGTGAACATGGCGACTTCGAAAGCCCCAAGAAGTCGGCTTACTCAGTTGAGCGTTTCGACTCCGGCTGGGAACGGCAGTATATGACAATGCTGGAACGCGATAAGAGCGTTGTTAAATGGACTAAGCATCACGGAATTGTAATCGAATACATCACGGAGGCCGGTAACAAGCGAGGCTATCGCCCTGATTTTCTTGTTCAGCGCCTACAAGGAAGCGTCGAGTTACACGAGATGAAAGGCGGACAATTCCTCGATAGCCCTGACACGATTCGCAAGCATGAGCGTGCCCGTGTGTGGTGCCATCAACGCGGGATGAAGTTCGTGGTGCTGACGAAGAAATGAGGGGATTGCCGCGGCAGGTTAGGATGTCGCTCGAAAAAGCACGCGATTCCGCGCTACTTGCGGTCGAAGTTTACAACAAGCCCGCCATTAAGTTCAAATCTGGAGGCTACATCTGCCTTATGATGATAGCGTGGACGGCGCTATTCCATGCCGCTTTTTTCAGGAGGAAGATCAAACCCTTCTACAAGAAGGAAAGCGGCCGCTACGTTAAGGTTGAGGGCGACAATAGGACTTGGGAATTAGATGAATGTCTTCGCCAGCATTTCAAAACTGATACCGGCAACGCCATCCGAAAAAATCTGGAGTTCTTTATTCCGCTCCGAAACCAGATAGAACATCGCTCGATGCCTGAGTTGGACGCAGGCATTTTTGGCGAATGCCAAGCGATGTTATTGAACTTTGATGAGATGCTGGAAAAAGAATTTGGCGGAAAATACTGCTTAAGAGAAAGCCTCTCCTTTTCGCTGCAATTATTTCCGTCATCAGAAACCCTTTCTGATGCGGTGAAGCATAATCCAGCGTCAAAGCCGGTGCTGGACTTTATTCAGCGGTATCGTTCAACCATTTCACCGGACATACTTGCGAGCGGCAAATATTCTTTTAAGGCGTTCCTAATTCAGGTTGCTAATCACAAAAGCGAGAAGGCGCTGCCGATCCAATTCGTGCATTACGACAAGCTTTCTGAGGATGAGAAGAAGCAAATCTCGCATCTGGTCGCGATGGTTAAGTTCAAAGAAGTTCCGGTATCTAATTTAAACGTGATGAAGGCCAGCGAAGTCGCAAAGAAAGTGCAGCAGGCGCTTGGTAACCCAAAGATTCAGCGCGGCAACAAGGAGGTTGATCGCTTCAACGTAAGTGTGCACTCGATCTGCTGGAAAAAATATGGCGCCCGCCCCTCTCCCGGAGCGTCAAATCCAGAGAAAACCGATTATCGATATTGCATCTATGACAGGATGCATAACGATTACGGTTATACTCAAGCCTGGATCGACTTCTTGGCTGAAAAGCTTCGGGACGAAAATGAGTTGGAAAGCCTATACAAGTGGCCGCCAGCGTCGGTTTAGGGACATTCGGGCAGGCTTAGCAAATTATTTGGGTGCTCCCCGTCCGCAGTGGTCTTGATTTATTTATTTCCCCACTGACTTGTCGCCAATTACGGACATGCTGCGACCGGCAACGCTCACGTAGTACGGGTACGTTCCGTTTTCGATATCCTGCACTGCTTGTTGCTGGGATCTCGTCCAACGAGCGCCGTCCGGGTTTACGCCACCGATGCTAATAATCCGCTCGTGCGAATTCGGTCTGTCACTCTTATAATGCAGCGAATTTGGACGCTCATTGGTTTCGCAATTTCTCTCGAACCTTGTTAAGTGAATCGACTCCGAAGCGTTCTTTCAAAGTTCCGAGCGTCGTGCTGCCGTGGACTTTTTTAAATTCCGGATGGCGCCAATATCGCCAGCATCCACGAAATGACGGTGCAGGAGAGAACCTCTTACATCGATATGCTGGACCTGTTCGGCGGCTTGAAAAGCGCGGCGAAAAAGGCCTTTCGCGGCGACGACGTGAAACTGCGTGAGCAGTTCAAGGTGGGAATCAATACGCCGAAGGACCTCGGAAGTATCCTGGCCCGCGCCAAAGCCGCGCGCGATTCCGGGGCGCTGGCGGAGAATGTCGGGCCGCTCAAGGATAAGGGCGGCTGGGTGGCCTTGGATGCGACCGCGCTCGATGCCGCGATCGACGCGGTGGAGCAGTTTGATATGCAGCAACATGGCGGCGTCACGGTCGAGGTCGCGGATACCGATTCGCGCAACACTTCGGCCAATCTTCTTTACGACAATCTGCGCACGATCCAGGGTGCGGCCGATATTGAGTGGCCGGAACGGGAAGCGAGCAATCGTTCGCAGCGCGAGAAGTTCCGGGTCGGATTTTTCCCGCCGCCGCGCCCGAAGAGCTCGTCGCAGCCGCCGACCACCCCGCCGCTACCGAGCTGATCCGAGGCGCGCTCCTCGGCGGTAGACAATTGGGCGCCGGTGGCTAAAGTCTGAGGCCCGTTGGCACGCGCTGGCGGCCTCACTTTTTTTAACACTATGGCACTCAGCGAAACCGAAATTCAGCGACAGAAGGAAATTCAACAGGCCGAAGAACTCCTCTTTAGTGGCCGGCAGGAACTGGGCTTTGCCAAGGGCCTCTTCCTCGGAAATTTCGTGGCCGACTGGGCCATGCCCTACCCTCGGCTGACCGACGCGCAGCAGGCCGACGTCGATCGCGCCGTCTCTGAATTGCGCACCTTCCTTGAGGAACATCTCGATCCGGAGGAAATCGATCGCGAGGCCGATATCCCGCGCCATGTGATCGACGGTCTCGGCCGGGTCGGTGTGCTCGGCATGACCGCGCCGAAGGAAGTTGGCGGCCGCGGCTTTTCGCAGATGGCCTATTGCAAGGTGCTGGAGGAAATCGGCGCGCGTTGCGCTTCGACCGCGGTTTTCACCAACGCGCATCACTCGATCGGCATTCGCGCCCTGCTTCTCTTCGGAACGAAGGAGCAACAGGAAAAGTGGCTGCCGAAATTGATGAATGGCGAGCAGCTCGCTGCCTTTGCGCTGACCGAGCGTGAGGCCGGTTCCGACGCGGCCAACGTCCAGCTCACCGCGGAGCCGAGCGAAGACGGTTCGCACTACATTCTCAACGGAGAAAAACGCTACATCACCAACGCCTCCATCGCCCAGGTGCTCACGGTGATGGCCCGCACGCCCAATCCGAAGAAGCCGGGCAAGACCGCCATTACCGCGTTTCTCGTGACCCCCGACATGGAAGGCTTCGAAATGATCGAGCCCCGGATGCCGAAGCTTGGCATTCGCGGTACGGCGACCGGCCGTTTCCGGCTCAACAACGTGCGGGTGCCGAAGGAGAATGTTCTCGGCCCGTTAGGCAAAGGCCTCCGCGTCGCGCTCACCGTACTCGATTTTGGGCGCACGACTTTCGGCGCCTGCTGCACCGGTGCAGCCAAGACCTGCCTCAGCATGTCGGTCGCGCACGCCAACTCGCGCAAGCAATTCGACAAGACGCTGGGTCAATTCGACCTGGTGAAAAAGAAAATCGCCCGCACCGCGGCCGACGTTTACGCGATGGAAGCGATGACCCAGATCACCGCCTCGCTGATCGATCGCGGCCTCGAGGATTACATGCTCGAAACGGCGATGCTGAAGGTGTTCACCACCGAGCGCCTCTGGGATGCGGTCAATGATTGCTTCCAGATCCATGGCGGCTCGGCCTATTTCGATGATTCACCGCTGGGGCGGATGTTGCGCGACGCGCGCATCAATCAGATCGGCGAGGGCAGCAACGAAGTGCTCACCTCCTTTATCGCGCTCGTCGGCATGCGCGGACCGGGCATGGAGTTCAAGGAAATCCTCGACACGATGCTGAAGCCGTGGCGGGAAGACCGAAACAAGGCGTTCGGCGCCGGCCTCAAGCGACTCACGGCCGCGGTCAAGGTGCCGGAAGTGCCGGTGCGCAACAGAGAGCTGAAATCCTACGCCGGCCAGCTGGCGCGTCTCGTTTGGCGCTTTAATTTTGCAGTCAACAAGGCGCTCATCACTTATCGCGAGCCGGTCATGGACATGCAACTCATCCAGGAGCGCATCGCCAATGCCGCGATGGAAATGTTCGCCGCCACCTGCGTGCTGAGTCGCTGGGATTCCGAACTGTCGGCCGTCGGCCGCAATGGTCAGCATGCGACCGATCATGTCGCGGCGGATCTCTTCATGCGCCGGGCGTTGCGGAACACGCGGGAATTCCTGCGCGGCCTCAGCGACAATGACGATCGCGCCATACTTGCGACCGCGGATGCGATCCTGAAATCCAGTCCGAGCGCCAACGGAAAGTAGCTGCGGATTATAGAGCGGGGCGGGGACGCGTTTCACTTCCGCCGCTGGGCACAGATCGCGGCTGCAAAGAAAGGCGTGCGGGAGTTACTCTATCCACTCAAGAACAAGCACGAGGTCGTCATGGCGCGACAATCGCGACAGGCAACTGGCGCATTTCTAGCTCTGGAAAGGGTGATGCGTCCCGTCGCAGTTGATCAAACTTCGCTCGGCCAAATCGATCTCGCAGGCCAACGCCTGCTCATTTTCATCGTCGCCTACAACGCGGAGACCACGATCGAGAAGGTGCTCAGTCGCATTCCCTCTTCCCTCCACCAGAACGGCGTCGAGGTCCTGCTCATCGACGATTCCTCGCGCGACGAGACCTTCTTGAACGGTCTCCGTTATCAACAAGCCCATTCCGCTTTCAAAATCACGGTCCTGCGCACGCCCGCAAACCAGGGTTATGGCGGCAACCAAAAACTCGGCTACCGCTACGCGATCGACCACGGCTTCGATCTCGTCGCCCTCGTCCACGGCGACGGGCAATATGCTCCCGAAAAGCTGCCCGCACTTCTCACCCCGTTGCTCGAGGGCAAAGCAGACGCCGTTTTTGGCTCCCGCATGCTCGACAAGAAGTCAGCGCGCGCTGGCGGCATGCCGTTCTACAAACGGCTCGGCAATCGTATTCTAACGAGGTTTCAAAACCGTCTCCTGGGGACTTCTCTTTCCGAATTTCATTCCGGGTATCGGGTCTATTCGACCCGCGCCCTGGCCGAGGTGCCATTCGAGAAAAACACCCGCGATTTTCATTTCGACACTGAGATTATCATCCAATTTGTTCTGAAAGGCTTCCACATCGCGGAGTTGCCAATCCCGACATTTTATGGCGACGAAGTTTGCCACGTCAACGGGTTGAAGTATGCCTGGGACGTCTTTCGCGCGACGATGAAGGGTCGCCTCTGCGGCTGGCATCTGTTCTATGATCGCAAATTCGATCTTCACCCTTCGGTCTCTCTTCATAGCGACAAACTGGACTTTCCATCTTCGCAATCCTTTACGGTCGAATCGGCCCGCCCCGGCGCGACGATTCTCCTCCTCGGCCTCGGCCACGTCCACGTCACCGCGGAGCTGGAACGGCGCGGCTGCCGCCTAACGACGATCGATTTTTCGCAGAGCGAGATGGCGGGCGAATCGCCCACCACTTTCGTCGCGCCACGCCTCCAGTTGCCGTCCGATCTTTCCGGCTACGATCAAATCTTCCTCACCGATTTGGTTGAGCACCTGCACGATCCGGAAGGTTTTATGGACGACCTCCGCAATCGCACCGGCGGACGGTGTCCGGAAATCGTCGTGACGGCGGCCAATGTGGCTTTCTTTGTCACTCGGACCATGCTGGCCCTCGGCCATTTTAACTACAGCCGGAAAGGAATCCTGGGACTGGGTCATCGCAGGCTCTTTACCTTTCGCTCCCTGCGCGCTTTGCTCGAACAAGCGGGCTACGAAGTGCTGGAGGCGCGCGGCGTTCCCGCCCCTTACCCGCTCGCGACGGGTCGGAACCGCTGGAGCCGCCTTCTCCTGGCGCTGAACCAGGCGCTGCTCAGGTTGAGCAAAGGTCTCTTTTCCTACCAGATTTGCCTGCGCGCGCGGGCGCTGCCGCATTCGCGCTATCTCCTGCAGGAGACGATCGCGAAAAGCGCCGGCTGGCGCGACGAAGTCGCGACTCGCGTTGCCTAACGACTCCACGAGAGGCGTCAGGGCGATTTCAGGATGTGCAGCGCGCGAAGCAGCCCTTCCGTGACCAATTCATAGAGCGGATACTGCACGGCCAGCGCCACGTATTGCCTGAGCTCAAACGCACAGATGGCCGCCACGCTGAGCGACATCAGCAACCTCCGGTAGCGCGCGATCGGACCGAAGAGCGCGCCCAACTGGCTGAAGGCCAAAACGCGGAGCGGCATGTCCCACATGTTGGCGTAGCGCAGATTCATCCCGTACTTGAGATTGCACATGATCAAATAGCTGGCGGCGATAAAAACGCTGAGAAAAAGCTCCGGCTTTTGCGTTCGATCCAGTCGAAACGCCGCGCCGATGGCGAGTAACAACACGATCGGACTGACCAGAAGCAGATCGACCAGGTAGCGATGCCACGGTCCGTCGCCCGTCAGGATGGCATAGGTGAGCTGATAGTTCTTACTGACCGAGAGCTGATAACTCGTCACCAAAGTGGAAACACCGCCCGCCAGGAAGATCAGTCCAACGA
>JALYOR010000087.1 GCA_030856765.1 Verrucomicrobiota bacterium
GAGTAATTGCGTGTCATGTTGCCGCCCGTGTATCCCCACGATTTTTTAATGACGCGTTTCTTGCCGAGAAAATCAGAGCTCTCTACTGCTCCCTCTTCATCAGCGGGTTTGAAGATGAGCCGATTGCAGCAAGTTCAGCGTGAAGACTCGAGCTTTTTCACGACCTGAACACATTCCTCGGCCCGTCCTCAACGAAATCATACACCCGCACGATATGAGGATGGGTCAGCCGGAGACTGCGGGTGGTTTCGCGCTTCAGATCCGCCACCGCCAACGGATCGCTCGCCACTTCTTCGCACGACTTCGGCAGGTCCACCGCACGAACACGGAGACCTCCGAGGCTTAATGATTTTCCGCAATGTCTCTAGCTCTTTGGAAGAAACTTCAGCGCCACCTCCCGCGCCAGCGTCTCGTCTTGGGCCAGCCAGACCACGCCCATCCCGCCCCGGCCAAGGATGCGCTCCAGCCGGTAACGACAAACATCACCGTCTCCGGCTTCAAGCCGCGAATCGTCTCCCCGAAATCGAGATCGTCTGGAGAAGGCATCCCGTTCATTTAGCAGAACACTCAGGCAGACGACATGCCAAATTCATGCGTAGGCAGAAGATGCTTGCCGAGCGCAAGCGAAGATAATTCGTTTTCAAAACAGAGAGCCTCGCCGAGGGTGTACTAGAATTTGTGCTAGAACGAAGTGTTTCCTGCCGGTCAATCGTCAACATGCCAACTTCTCCGCGTAAGGCATGTTTTTCTCTCTAAAGATGGCCTTTCATCGAAATGAAAAGTCATGTCGTGAAATCGATGATCTTGCAATCCTAAGTCTGGCGGGTCTCGCCATTTTCGGGCATCTTAACGGAGACGACTTCGCCGTTTATTCGTCAACAACCCGTCAAATAAAATGTGTTCCGACGCAACACAGCGCCCTTTGGAGGCGTTATTCATGGTTCGAATCCATGCGGGGTAGCTCAGCGCAGGGCGACGTAGGTGCCTTCGAAAAGAACCGCCGTTTCCCCTTCTTCCTCGATCCGCGCTTCGAGCTGGATACGCGCTTTTCCTTTGGTCGCGAAATCCGTCGTGAACCGGGACAGCGCCGCTGCTTCGGGCCGGCGGCAAATCGCGCGCAGATCGGATCGGACCGGGCGTCGAAATTTCATCCGGCTCTCGCTCACCACCAGATGGGCGGTCCGGTCATTTAATTCCAACCAGAGCAAGCCGTAACCCGAGAGGAGAACGATCGCGGCCAGACTTCCGCCGAAGGCGGTGCCGAGATGGTTGTGATTGGGCGGGAGGGGTGCGCGCAGGATGAAGCCTTCGTGTCCGTTGCTCTCGACGCCGATCTCCATCGCGCGCGTCAGTGGGATTTGTTCGTGCAAAAACTTTTCCGTTTCCCGCAGGCGCTGGTCGGAGCTCATAGCGCGAATTTAATCCGGGTTCCCCTGCCAAGCGATTCGCGTTAAGTTCAGAACCCTTTCCGGCGCGTCCGAACTCTCTCCAGCATGAGTTACCACCTGAAATCAAACGAAGCGCTTGCCGCCGGTATCCGCCGGATCGCCCGCGAGCAGCTCGAAGGCGCGCTGGGCCAGATCGGCAAAGTCGCGGCGGGCGAAGAAGCGGCAGCTGTCCATTCGACGCGCAAACACATCAAGAAACTGCGCGCACTGCTGCGGCTCATCCGGGAAAAGCTAGGCAAGGAAATTTTCCAGGAAGAAAACCACCGGTTGCGAGACACGGCGCGCACTTTCTCAGGCTCACGGGACGCCCGGGTCCAATTGCAACTGCTCGAAAAAATACGCGAACAGGCGAAGCAGGAAAGGACCGCGTTCTCGAAGACGGCCGCCGCGCTCGAGGAGGAAATGGCGGCGCACGGCGACAGCTTCGGTCCACAACGGAGCGAAGCGGAAACGACCTTGCAAAGCATTTGCGATCGGCTCGAAGGCTGGCCGTTGGACGATCTCAGGATGAAAGATCTGTGCTGCGCGCTCCGGTATTCCTACAGGCGCGCGCAGAAATGTCTCTCGGAGGTGAACGCGAAATCGACCACGGCGAATTTCCACTCCTGGCGCAAACGAGTGAAAGATATCTGGTATCAAGCGCGCCTCCTGCAGTGCCTTAATCCGGCGGTGATGTGCGAGATGGCAGAGGCGGCCAAGACCCTCGGACAGCACCTCGGCGACTTGCATGACCTGGCCTTTTTCCGCCACCGGCTGGAAGCCGAGGAGGGCTCGCGAGACGACGAACGGATCGTGCTCCTCGGGCTCATCTGTGCCCAGGAGCGAGAACTGGAACAGATCGTCCTCGACCTCGGCGCCCGTTTCCTGGCCGAGAAACCCAGCGCCTTTAAGCGCCGCTTGCTCCGCTACGCCGGTGAATGGCCAGAGTGCGTCGCCTAACGATTTCTTTCTGGCCGATCAATTCCCGCAGGTCGCCGACGGTGGCGTCGATTTTTTTTAAGTCTCGCCGTCGTCCTTTGCTGGGTTTGGCGTCGATCTTGCGGACGAGGGTGATCATGTCGCCCAGATCGCGAATCCGCGCCTTGGGCAGATTGGGCTGGTGGGCGCGCTCGTTGGCCCAGGCGGTCACTTCATCGATCTCCGCTTCCAGCCGGTTGAGGTAAGCGCGGCCGGTCAGCCGCAAGGTCCGGCGCAAGCTAATGAGATCGGTAATCAATGATCTTGCGGGCGAAGTCTCGTGGTTCGGCTTCTCCCGGTGCGCAGTCGGTTTCTTTTTCATGTGATTCTTGAAGTCCCAATTCGGGAGGATCTGACTTCCGGATGGCCGGCGGCAGAGTCGCGAGCATCGGCACCTGGCAATCGGTCAGCAGTTCGATTTGACCATCGTCGTGTTCGACCAAAGCCGAGCAATTCTCGACCCAATCGCCGCTGTTGTAATAGGTCGTGTCGCCAATCTGCCGAATGATCGGGCTGTGGATGTGGCCGCAAAGGACGCCCTGGACATTGTAGCGCTCGGCATAACGAACAATCGCATCCTGATAGGCGCCGATAAAGCTGACCGCGTCTTTAACCCGCTGCTTGACGGCTTTGCTGAGCGACCAATAGCCGAAGCCGAAAATCCGGCGGATGCCGTTGACCAGTGGATTGAGGGCGAGAAGGAATTGGTAGCCAACGTCGCCGAGGAAGGCGAGCCACCTGATGTTTTGCACCACGGTATCGAGCTCGTGGCCATGGAGGATGAAGATCCTGCGGCCATCGGCAGTGACGTGGAGAGCGTGTTTCTGGATGGTGATGGCGCCGTAGTCGCCGAGGTGGCTGGAGAGGAATTCGTCATGGTTGCCCGGGATGTAGATGACTCGCGTGCCTTTGCGCGCCTTGCGCAGGATCTTCTGGATGACGTCGTTATGTTCCTGGGGCCAGTAAATTCCGCGCCGGAGCGACCAGATATCAATCAGGTCGCCCACGATATAAAGAGTCTCTAAAGAGTCTCGAACTCGTTCTCCTTGAGGAAGCCGAGCAAGGCGGCCGCATTGCTGCCGCGGGTGCCGAGGTGAACATCGGAAATCCAGGCAGCACGATAATGATTCGTGCGATTGATCACCACGCCTCCTTTTTAACGAAGCGCGGTGAGCCCGGCAAAAGTTCAATTGTTACGTTTGTGCGACACCGCATCATGAAAAAGATGGATTAAATAGGCTTGACGTTCCCCCGGCGGGAGCTAAAACCCGGCCATGCTCAAGTCACTTTCCGGTTTGCTTTCAGCTGTTTGCCTCTTGGGAGGCTGCGCGATGCCACCATCAGCCAGCACCCAAGCCACCGCCGGAACGTCCGTCGCCTCGACCGACGTGGATGCTCCCACCAAGGCGGATGATCAGGATTACGATACCGTCTGGGTCCCGCCTCCCACCGGCAGCTTGCTCGGTGGCGGTTACACCCGCGTGCCGAAGAAAAATGTCGGCGGAACGGACGAGAATGCACTCCTCAGCAGCATTCGGCATTTGAATGCAGCGGCGGGCTCAAAAGAGGAACGTCCTTTCGTTGTCCAGGCCGTCTCACGGGCCACGGGCGTGAGTGCGCAGGAATTGCAGGCCCAGCAGGACCTGTTGCGTCTTCGTTTCGGCGAGCTCTGCGCGATCAACGCCATTGCCCGCGGCAACGGCAGCAAGGTGCAGGAAATCGCGAGCTTGAAGTCCAAAGGCAAGACTTGGACCGACCTTGCACGAGCCAACGGGTTGAACATCGCCTCCGTGGCCCAAACCACCCGCAACGCCAGCGAGCTGACAGAAGCCTCTTTTTCAAACTCTTACGAGCGGAAAAAAGGCGGCCAGCGCAAGATGCATGAGCTGGGCGTGAAGCCACAGGTGCGTCCCGGGGGCTAGCCTCCGAGCCGACCGGTTCGTTAGGTCAGGATTCCCTTTGCGGCGGGGGCCCGCACCGGCCCACGGATCTTCTCCAGGGCCAGCGAGACCGTCTGGGTTCCGCCTCAAGTCGGCAGCCGCTTCGGGGGCGGTTGCGTGCGGGTCGCCAGGAAAAATGTCGGCGGGCTTGGCGAGAGCGCGCTCCTCAAATAGAATTCGTCACCTCAATGCGGCGGCGGGCACGGTCGCTCGCGCTACCGGGGTGAGCGAACGGGAACTACCGCCCCAACAGGATCTCCCACTGGAGATCACCCTCATGCTTCCCCCCCGCGACGGTTGATTCCTTCCGCTTCTCGGCCGGTCGGAGATCGACCTCAGGGAGTCGGGGAGATCAAGGGAGAAGTTGTCGGAATCAACGATGGCGAAACCGTCGGTGAGTTGCTGGCGGAGGGCGTTGCGCTCGGAGCAGTCGTCGGCGTGGGGAAAGCAAAAGTCGGCGCGACCAAGGGAGTGGGCGCCGGCGTCACCGCCTCGTTAGGCAACGGACTCGCACTGGGCGACGGCGTGGCCGGCGGGGTCGCGGTGGGAGATGGAGTTGGGGTCGGAGTAGGAATGAGATTTTCCCATTGGTGGAGAGCAACGCCAGCCCCACCCATCTCCTGGATGAGTTTCTCGCAGCGCGCGTGCATCTTCTCCAGGTCGGGCGGCCCGAAAGGCTTCTCCGCCGTCCCGGGGAAGATCAGGTAGGTCACCTTCAAATCGCTCACCGGCCGGTTGTAGGGCGTGGCCCGGGCGTTGATCTGCTGAGCGATCCGAAGCGAGGCTTCCCCCACCCGGTCGTTAGGCCCAACGTCGCCCACGATGGCCGGGTAAATCTCGTCGCCGAAAATGACGACCGCGTAGTCGCCCACTTTGCCGGAGTCGGCGGCTCGCGCCAGAATCCCGGGAAGCACGATGTAGGGATCGGTCGCGGCGACCAGGTAACTAAAGCGTTTGAGCGAATCCACTTCGGTCTTCATCCGCTCAATGCCGCTCCGCAGATCGCGGTTCCGCTCCAGCGTCAGACCCTTTTGCGCGAACTCTTTTTCGTAGCGGCGCAGCTTCTCTTCCGCGAGGGGAAGAAACGGGTTGGGCTGCTCGGTCGTTTTCTTCCAGTGGTAGCTGGTGAATGGCTTGAAGTGGAGGGAGCTCCCGTCGACTGCCGGCATCCGGTCGGAATCGGAGCCGTCCGCGTCCACATCCATGTCGGCCTGGAGCAGGATGGCGCCGCGTTTTGTCTCCGGGTGGCGCAGGCGCAGGATAGTCTGGCAATCGTAAAAGTTGTGCCGGGAAAGGAGCTGATCCAGCCTAACGAGATCCTCCCGCAGCATGCGCAGCTTGTAATCGTAGAGCTCCTGGAACTGAGGGGAAACCGATTCCGGCGAGAAGGTGGTGGCGAGCTGCGGCAGCAGCTTCGGCAACTGCGGCGTGACCTCCGCCAGTTCCTCCAGCGTCTTGTTCGGTGTTGGCATGCGCACCCTCAGCTTCAAGTCGAGCACGTAGCTGGCGGGGTCGGTGCGTTCGACCGAGGCTGAGCCCCCGGGCGTCGGAGCGATCTCGGCCTGCACCGTGATCCCGCTCCACAGTTTGGCCGTATCGATCTTCCCAGCGATGACCGGCGGACGGGTCGGCGTGGGCACTGGCGTCGGAGTCGCCGTCGGGGTGGGATGCGAGGGCGGCCCGAGCCGCTGCCAGCCCAGGCGCAGGCGTTCGAGTGAAATCCAGCGCAGCACGATTGCACTGAAGAGCCCGATGAAAAGGCACAGGGCGAGCCAGCGCAGCGTCCTCAGGCGAAACTTGCGCACGCGAAGCCGCTATTTCCGCAGCCAGGCGAGGGCCGCGAACACAATCCCGAGGATGCTCAGCAGCGCCATCATGCCGTTAGGCATCATCATGCCGGTTTTCAAGAACGCCGGTAAAAATCGGCCCGCGAGGATGAGCGAAACCACGATCGCGATGGCGAGGCCCGCGACGGCGTGCGACGGCAACAGGAAAGCGGCCACGAGCAGAAGAATCCCGCTGATCGCGCCCGCGATGAGCGAGGCGGTGCTGCCCACTTTCACGAAACCCATCACGCCGCCCGCGATGGTGAGGATTCCGAAGAGGATGAAATAAATCTTGGTTGGTAGAAACATAGTCGGCGAAAAGTCCCGCACCGTTAATCCAACTCGTGACCCGTTGAAAGGGATTTTTGGCCGAGGATGGATAAGGACAAAGTGGAAACTCCCCCTTCACCCTCAGTAATCGTCGTTGTTCATCTGGTGCCAAAGAAGTTCGTCCGGTTGGCGACGAAGCCGCCGTCGATCCTCTCCAAGCGTTGCCGCATGTCTGCCATCCGCGACTTACCGTGTGAGCCTCAAGCGCTGCCAATCAAGATGCCGACGGCGAGCACGAGAGAACCACCCACGACGACCTGCAAAGCCGCGCGCCAGAAAGGGACTTCCATGTATCTCTTCTGTATCCAGGCGATCGTCCAGAGCTCGAAGAAGACGACAACAAAGGCCGTGACTGTCGCCACCCAAAAGTTCGGAATCAGGTAAGGCAGAGCATGACCGAGTCCCCCGCCGGCTGTCATGGCGCCGCAGACCAGCCCGCGTTTGAGGGGCGATCCGCGGCCGGAAATCTGCCCATCATCCGAGGCCGCCTCGGTGAAGCCCATGGAAATACCGGCGCCGAGCGACGCGGCCAGCCCGACGAGGAAAGTCTGCCAGGTCTGGCCGGTGGCAAACGCAGCGGCGAAGATCGGCGCCAGCGTGGAAACGGAGCCATCCATCAGTCCGGCGAGGCCGGGCTGCACATACGTGAGCACGAACTCGCGCCGGGCCTCGGCATCTTCGGTGGCACGGACTTCGTCCGGGAGAGCCGACTGTTCTGCCCGATTGATGGCATCGACGTGGCCGGACTCCGCTTCCGCGAGGTCACCGAGCAGCTTGCGAATTCCGGTGTCCTGCGTTCGCTGCGCCGCGCGGAGGTAAAATGCGGCGGCTTCCCTTTCCATCGCCGCCGCTTCTTCGCGCACGCGCTCCAGCCCGAGCGTCTCGACCAGCCAATAAGGCCGGCGTGAGTAAAAACCGCTGACATGCTCCCGACGGATGAGCGGAATGCGGTCGCCAAACCGGGCCTCGTGCATCTCGATGAGCTGTCGCCGGTGCTCATTCTCCTCGGCGACCATGGCGTCAAAAATCTCCGCTGTAGCGGGATAACTCTCCCGCAGCCGGCTGGCGTAAGTCGCATAGATACGCCCATCTTCCTCCTCGCTCGAAATGGCGAGAGCGACGATCTCCTGTTCGCTCAGCCTGTCAAAAGGCCGGAGCTGGGAGACGCGGAAATTAAAGACCGTCATGGAGGTTGCATCGCGCCGCTGGTGATTAACTTTTTGCCTTCAGCAAAAGAACGGGCACGTCGACCAGATGGCGCACCTTATCGGCCGTGCTCCCATAGAGCAAATCGCTGATGAAGCGATGCCCGTGCGTGGACATGGCAATGAGATCGACGCCATGCGAGGCGGCCACCTTTATCATCTCGTCCGCCGGTTCGCCCAGGGCGAGGAGATAATCGACGATGAATCCCTCGGCGCGCAGCTCGGCCGCCCGGGTCTCCAGGTAGGCGCGGTCCTCCCTCATTTCTTCGCTCTCCGCCAGGTTGAGCCGGCTGTAATTGCGCGCCACCCAGCCATCGGCCACATGCATGAGCAAGAGTTTCGCCCCGGTCATTCGCGCGAGCGGCCTGATGTGATCGATGATGGCTTGGTCAGCCTCGCTGTTTTCGAGCGGAATAAGGATGTGGTGGTACACGGCGAAATTATTCTGACGGCAGGCCAAAGAAGCCATAGAAGGCCCGGCGCGCTCCGTCCGGCATGAATGTATCGAAAAGCAGTTTGAGGTTGAGCACGATGATGATCATGGCCGTAGTCCAGCCGAGGATCTTGATCCAGGCCGGGTTAACGAATTCCCCCATCTTCGCTTTCTCCCCCGTAAAACGCATTAGGGGCCAGACCGCAAAGCCCAGTTGCATGCTCAAAACTACCTGACTGGCGACGAGCAGTTCAGTCGTCTCGCTCTCGCCGTAGATGCCAATGATCACAACCGCCGGCACGATCGCGATGCCGCGCGTAATCAGCCGACGCAGCCACGGAGTGATGCGAAAGTTTAAGAAACCCTCCATCACGATCTGGCCCGCCAGCGTGCCGGTCAGGGTCGAGTTCTGGCCGGAGGCGAGGAGGGCGACGGCGAAGAGCGTGCTCGCCACGCCCACCCCGAGAGTGGGGCTGAGTAACTGATAAGCGTCCTGGATTTCCGCGACATCCTTGTGCCCGGACCAATGAAAAACGGCCGCCGCCAGGATGAGAATGGCTGCATTGATAAAGAGGGCGAACATGAGGGCGAAGGTCGAATCGATCGTGGCGAACTTGATCGCCTCGCGCTTGCCTTCGGGCGACCGCTCGAAATTGCGCGTCTGCACGATCGAGGAATGCAGGTAGAGATTATGCGGCATGACGGTCGCGCCCAGGATGCCGATGCTGACGTAGAGCATGCTCTGATTCTTCAGAATATCGGCGCTCGGCACGAAGCCCAGCATCACGCCGGTGAGGCT
>JALYOR010000089.1 GCA_030856765.1 Verrucomicrobiota bacterium
CCGTGCTGCTCGATCGCGCGACGGCGGCGCCGCTGATCGTCGCCAGCACGGAAGGTGGGGTGGAAATCGAAACTGTGGCCGAGAAATCGCCCGAAAAGATCATCCGCGAGCCGATCGATCCGCTCGCTGGGTTGCAACCTTTTCAGACGCGCAAGCTGGCCAAGCAGCTCGGGTTCAAATCAGACCAGATCAAGCCGGCGGCGAAGCTCTTCAGCGCGCTCTATCGCACGTTCATCGAATCCGATTGTTCGATGGTCGAAGTGAATCCGCTGGTCGTGACCAAGAAAGGCGAGGTGCTTGCGCTCGACGCAAAGTTCAACTTCGACGACAACGCGCTCTACCGGCATCCGGAGATCGCCGCGATGCGCGACCCGGCCGAGGAGGATCCACGCGAAGTCGAGGCCTCGAAACATGGCCTTAACTACATCGGCCTCGACGGCAACATCGCCTGCCTCGTCAACGGCGCCGGCCTCGCCATGGCGACGATGGACATCATTAAATTTTACGGTGGCAGCCCGGCCAACTTCCTCGACGTCGGCGGCAGCGCGACCGAGGAACAGGTGACCGAGGCGTTTAAAATTCTGGCCGCTGATCGAAGGGTGGAGGCGATCCTGGTCAACATTTTCGGCGGCATCGCCAAGTGCGACGTCATTGCGCAGGGGATCATCAACGCCGCCCGGGCCGTGAAACTGACGCTCCCCCTGGTCGTTAGGCTGGAAGGGACCAACGTCGACGCGGGCAAGAATTTGATCGCCGACAGCGGGCTCGCGGTTATCACCGCCGACGACATTGCCGATGCCGCGCAGAAGGTGGTGGAAGCTGCGAAGGGGGCGAAATGATCCGGGAAATTGCCTTCGTAGGAGTGCCGGTGACGGACATCCCGCGGGCTCGCGCTTTTTATGAGGGCGTCCTCGGCTTCCATCCCTCCGGCGACACGAGCGGGGCTTGGATCGAATACGAGATCGGGAACGCGACGTTTGGAATGGGGAATTACGGCGACCAATGGAAGCCGGCCGAGGGCGGGACAATGGTTTCCTTCGAGTGCGACGATCTCGACGGCGCGGTGGCGAAAGTGAAGGCGTCCGGCGCGGAGGTTAAAATGGAGATCATGGACACGCCGGTCTGCCGTTTTACGATCGTGGCCGATCCCGATGGGAACAGCATCATGCTGCACAAACGCAAAGGCGGCTGAGAAATTTTTTATGAAGCAGGAAAGCAGGAAAGCAGGAAGTAATCTCGAAGCCTGGACACCAGGACTCTCTTCAATTCCGCGTTCGACATTTCGCAATTCGCATTTCCGCTGATGTCCGTCCTCGTCGATAAAAACACCCGGCTCTGCGTGCAGGGCATCACCGGCAGCGCCGGCGGATTCCACGCGCGGCAATGCATGGAGTACGGGACCAACGTCGTCTCCGGCGTCACGCCGGGTAAAGGCGGACTGAAGTTTGACGACAAGGTGCCGGTGTTCGACACCGTCTGGGAAGCGCGCCAGGAAACCGGTTGTAATGTCTCGGTCATCTTCGTCCCGGCCGCGGGCGCGGCGGATGGAATTCTGGAAGCAGTCAACGCCGGCGTTGAGCTAGTGATTTGCATCACGGAAGGCATCCCGGTTGTCGACATGATGCGGGTGAAAGCGGAGATGGCCGGGAAAAAATCGTGGCTCATCGGCCCGAACTGCCCCGGGATCATCACGCCTGGCGAATGTAAGATCGGCATCATGCCCGGTTACATCCACAAACCGGGAGGCGTCGGCGTCATCTCGCGCAGCGGCACCCTCACTTACGAGGCGGTCTGGCAACTGACCTCCCGCGGCTACGGCCAGTCAACCTGCATCGGCATCGGCGGCGACCCGATCAACGGCATGTCACATCTCGACGCCGTCAAACTTTTCAACGACGACCCCAAGACCGACTCCATGATTTTGATCGGCGAGATCGGTGGCACGGCCGAAGAAGAAGCGGCTGCCTGGATCCAGGAGAATTGCCAGAAATCGGTCGCCGCTTTTATCGCGGGCGCGACCGCGCCGCCGGGACGCCGCATGGGCCACGCCGGTGCGATCGTTTCTGGCGGCAAAGGAACAGCCGCCGGGAAAATCGAGGCTCTCAAGGCCGCCGGGATTGCGGTGGCCGAGACACCGGCTACGATGGCCGACACGTTGATCAAACAGATGAAAGGACGCAAATAGCCGATGCCCGTTACAGCAAAAGGACTCGAAGGAATTATCGCCAACTCCACCCGGCTCAGCGCCGTGGTGGGCGACAAAGGTCAGCTCGTCTACTGCGGTTATGACATCAACGAGCTGGCCGGCAAGGTCAGCTACGAGGAGATCGTCTTCCTGCTCTGGAACAACAAACTCCCGAACCGCGCGGAGCTGGAAAGCTGCCGGGAAACCTTGCGCTCGCAGCGGCAGCTCCCGGATGGCGTGATCGATTTTCTGAAAAATGCGCCCAAGAAGGCGGGTCCGATGGATGTGATCCGAACGGCCGTGTCGATGCTCGGGCTTTACGACGACGATTTGGATGATTCCACGCCGGATAAGAACAAGGCCCGCGCCCGCAGCATCACGGCGAAGATCGGCGTGATCGCGGCGTATTTTCATCGCGCGCGTCACGGCAAGGATCTTCCGCCGGTGCGTGACGATCTCGGGGAGGCGGCGCATTTTCTCTACTTGATGAGCGGCGAAGCGCCGTCGCAGGAAGCCGCCGATACACTCGATGTCGCCTTCGTCCTGCACGCCGATCACGGGATGAACGCCTCGACTTTCAGCGCCCGCGTCACCATCGCGACGCTGAGCGACATTTACTCCGCGATCACCTCCGCGATTGGCACTCTTAAAGGCCCGCTTCACGGCGGCGCGAATGAGGGCGTAATCCAGATGTTGGAGGAAATCGGGAGCGAAGACAAAGTCGACGCCTACATCGAGGACGCGCTCGCGCAGAAGAAGAAGATCATGGGCATCGGGCACCGCGTTTATAAAACGCTCGACCCGCGCGCGCCGCATTTGCAGAAGATGGCCGTCAAGCTCAGCCAAAAACTGGGCGACCCGAAGTGGATCAACATGTCGGAAAGAATCGCAAAGTTAATGAAGGAGAAGAAGAACCTGAATGCCAACGTCGACTTCTATTCCGCGACCGTTTACTATTCGTTAGGCATTCCGACCGATCTTTTCACGCCGGTTTTCGCGATCGCGCGTTGCTCTGGCTGGTGTGCGCACGTCCTCGAGCAACTCGAGGATAACCGCCTCTACCGCCCGCTGAGCGAATACGTCGGCGAACCGGCCGGGAAGAAGGTCGTCCCGATCGACGAGCGCGAGTAATTTTCCGCGCGGCCACGCTTGTTTGCCCCCGGCGTCTGCAAATTGCGGCTCCCGGTTTCACCGCGTATCTGTTTCGTCCGATGAGCGCAGGAAGCAAACCTTGGGGGCGCGAGACCCTCGCGTTGTTACGCCCCGGCGCGTTTCGGCGTTACCTCATCGGCACCTCCATTTCCGATACCGGCACCTGGATGCAGATCATGGCGCAGGGCTGGCTGATGAGCACCCTGACGGACAAGGCGATCATGCTCGGGATGGTCAACTTCGCGGCCGGAGTGCCGATGATTTTCCTCACCATGTTTGGCGGCTCGATGGCCGATCGCTTCGATAAACGCCGCATCCTTATCTGGACCCAGATCGTGCAAATCGCGCTCGCCATTGCGATGGGTTTTTTGATTTTCAGCGGCCAAGTCCAGATCTGGCATATCATCTTCGTCGCGGGTTTGTTAGGCATCGCCTTCGCCTTTGAACATCCGGCCTTGTCCGCGCTCGTGCCGGAGCTGGTCAAGCGCGAGGAAATCGCTGCCGCAGTGGCCTTGGATCGCGCTGTTTTTCATTCGTCACGGCTGGTGGGGCCGTCGGTCGCTGGAATCGTGGTCGCAGTTTGGGGTGCGGCGACCGCCTTTTTCATCAACGCTTTTACCTTCATCGCCTTTATCGTCGCGCTGATTTCCCTGCCGGCGCGCGCGCTCGGAAGCAAGGAAGAAGAAGAACAGCGTGCCAGTGGGTTTAAGGAGGGTTTCCGCTACGTGCGCGCCGACAAGCCGAGTCTCGCCATGGTCGGAATGATCGCTTCCATGACCATTTTCATTTTTCCGACCGTCTCCGTCATGATGCCGCTTTATGTCCGTGACGTGCTGCACTTTGGTCCCGCCTATCTCGGCTACGTTATGGCCGCCTCGGCTGCGGGTTCGGTGGTGGGGGCAGTGGCGCTGGTTTCCATTCCGCGTCCCCGGCGGCTGATCGGGATGCTGGGAAGTGCCCTGGCCGTCTCGGTGGCGGTTCTGGCGCTCAGTCAGGTGCATTTGTTCGCCTATGCGGCGGCTTCGCTCGTGGTGATCTCCTTCGGCTTGTCGCTCATCTTCGGGCTTTCAAATACGATCGTGCAGGAACGCGCGCCGGCTTATTTGCGGGGCCGGGTCTCGGCCGTGATGGGACTGAGTTTCTTCGGCCTCATGCCGATCGCCGGTCTTGGCGTGACCAGTCTCGCGGACGCCATCGGCATGCGCACCGCGCTCGCCTTTTCCGCTGTCGGCTACGGGATTTTGACTTTGCTCATCTTGAGCTGGATTGGGAACGCATTGAACGAAACTCCCGTCACCACCAGTGCCGCGGCGCCAGAAGTCGCACCCGCGGTCTAGTTCCGGTTAGGCAAAGATGCTCTCCTTCTCTACCTGTTGGAACTCCAGCCGCCACACCGCGGGCGACGCGATGCTGCGCGAGATCAAAAACAAGCTCGGCTTCGAGCTGGTCGAGCTGGGCCACGGCATCCGCATTTCGCTCATGCCCGGCATCCAGAAAATGTTCGACGCGGGAGAAGTCCTTTTCAGCTCCCTGCACAATTTCTGTCCGCTCCCGGTCGAAGTGATGGGAGCGTCGCCCGATTGCTACATGTTTTCCGCCGCCTCCGGCGCCGAACGCCAGCGGGCCGTGAAGCAGACCCTGCAGACGATCGACTTCGCCGCCCGGCTTGACGCGCCTTTCGTCGTTTTGCATCTCGGCCGCGTCCCGATCAAGCCGGTCACCGACCCCCTGATCGCATTGGCGAAAGCCGGCGAGATGTATTCCCGCCAATACGTGCGGCGGAAAATCGACGCGGTCGCGAAGCGTGAAGCCGCCGCGCCCGCTTATCTCGAGAACGTAAAGGAATGTCTCAAGCCGATCGTTGAGCACGCGGCCGCGAAGAACATCCGGCTCGGAGTGGAAGGCCGGCGCGGCTACGAGGAAATCCCGAGCGAGCGCGAGATCCCGTCGCTGCTCGATGAGCTGGATTCCCCGCAAGTCGGTTACTGGCACGACTTCGGACACCTCCAGATCAAGGAAAACCTCGGCTTCGTCGATCACGAGGAATGGCTCCGTGCGATTGGGCCGCGAACGTTAGGCTGCCACGTCCAGGATTGCGTTTGGCCGGCGCAGGATCACCAGCCGCCCTTTGCCGGGAGCGTCCAGCTCGAGAAACTGGTTCCGCTTCTGCCCGCAAGCTGCTTGTTTGTCTGGGAAATGAGCCCGCGCAAAACCGCCGAAGAGATCCTTCGCTCCGTCGAGACCTGGAAAGCGTGCTTCGGCGAATGAAAAAAATCCTCGCCTCCATCCTCCAGATCGCGGTCACCATCGCGGTCCTCTATTGGGTTTTCCACGACCCGCAGAAACGCGCGCAAATGGCGATCGCGCTCCGCGCCGCGGACTATCGGTGGATCGTCGGCGCGATCTTCTTCTATTTCCTGGTCGAATTCTCGGCCGCGATTCGCTGGTGGATCCTGCTCCGGGTGCAGAACATTCATCTCACCCTCCCGCGCGTCTCGGGTCTCTTCATTATCGGGATGTTTTACAATCAGTTCCTGCCCGGCGGCACTGGCGGCGACATCATGAAGAGTTACCTCCTGCTCAAGGAAACTCCCGGCAAAGCCACCGGCGCGCTTCTCGCCGTCGTCTTCGATCGCATGGTCGGCTTGGTCGCCCTCATCGCCATCACCGGCGCGTTGATCGGGCTGCGTTACGATTGGCTCACGCAACTGCAGGAAACCCGACATCTCGTCTGGATTCTCATCGCGATCCTGGGCAGCGCTGTGCTCATGCTCGTCACTTCGTTTGCTGTGAGCGGTTTTAACCTCGCCCACGCTTTGCCGCAGCGCTTTCCCGGACGGGAAAAGCTAATCGAGCTCTCTGCCTCGTATCATCTTTATGCGCACCACTGGCGGGCTACCCTGGCGGCTTTCGGCGCCTCGATCGTCGCCCACCTTGCCACCTTCGCCACCTTCCTTTGCGTCGCCTATGCCTTCGCGGCCAAGGTCGCGGTGATCGATTTCTTCGCCATCATGCCGATCGAGCGCACCATCTCCTCTTTGCCGATCAGCTTCGCCGGCGTCGGCCTGCGCGAGAAGATCTTCCAGATCATGTTGCACGGCCTTTGCGGCGTGCCGGAAGCCGTCGCCGTCCTCATCGGTTCGATGAGTTTTCTCGTCATGCTCTTCTGCTGCGCACCGGGCGGAATTGTGTATTTCCTTTATAAACCGAGCGGCCAAACCGGCCACGTTAAGCTGAGCGAGATGCGCAAGGAAGTGGCGACGCTGGAGCATGAGATCACCGAAAGCGAAGAAACGGAATAAGGTGGGAGGGGCCTCGGTGCCCCGATCGGCGGAGAGCCGGCGGCGCGCTGGCGCATCGGGGCGCACAGGCCCCTCCCACGTCGGCAAACGCCCACCGCCCCGGCCGTTCGTCGCCGCTACCTTTGCCATGACCGTCGATGGCAGAATAACCACTCGCGCTTTTTCCCCGGTCGATTTCACCTCGCGGGAAGACAAACGCCATCTCCTGCGTCAGCGCGCGCTGGGCGACGCTGTCCTGATCGGACGCAGCACTCTGCTGAAAGACAACGTCCGCCTCGGCCTGCCCGACCCCGCGATGCGGGCCGAGCGCGAAGCGCGCGGCCAGGCGCCGTGGCCGATCCGCGTCATCGTCTCGAATGAAGGCCGGATCGATCCCTCCCTCAACATCTTCCAGACCGACTTCTCCCGGATCGTCATCTTTTCCACCACGCGGATGCCGAGGAAGTATCAGGTGGCGCTGCGCGAGAAAGCCACCCTCCGCCTGAGCGACAGCCGGAGCGTCGATCTGCGGCGCATGCTGCAGATTCTGCGCAGCGAATACAAAGTGCGCCGGGTCGCCTGCGAAGGCGGGGCAGAACTGTTCCGCAGCCTGCTCGAGCTGCAGCTCGTCGACCAGCTCAACCTCACCCTTGCGCCCTACGTCTTCGGCGGGAAAGGTGCGCCCACACTCACGGGGCGCAGCACCGATTTTCTGCGTGGCGGCAGCGTGCACGGTTCGCTAACCGAGATGCGTACCGTCGGGGAGGAATGTTTTCTTCAGTACCGGCTCCGTTACTGAGCGTCAACGCGCTTCCCCCGACATTCGAGCAGCTCGACCTGGCTCGCGCCCAAGAGAGCCGTCCCAAGCCGTGGCCGAGCCCGATTGACTACCAATCTACGCCCTCGTTAAGATGGAGAACAAAACAATGCCAACATGAAAATCCACCCCGCGAACCCACCAATCCGCATCCCCTTGCCCCTCTTGGCCACCGCCCTCCTGGCCC
>JALYOR010000104.1 GCA_030856765.1 Verrucomicrobiota bacterium
GTCCCTCGCCGCGCTGCGCCGGCTCGGGATGACAAGATAAAGAGACGCGGGTCGGTTAGTCAGGCTTCGACCTTGGTCGCGCTCGGGAGATGCGCGAGGCAATATTCGTCGCCGTCGCGCGAGACGCGGAATTCCAGGTTCGGATTGGTCAGTTCCGTCGCCCCACAGGTCGCGCAGTGATGTAGCGCTTCTTCCTCCGGTCGCGCGCTCTCTTCAAAACGCTGTCGCCGGCTCGTGACCTGTTGCCGGTTGCGGACCGAACGAACCAGTTCCGGACCGAAAAAGATGAGATAATTGGCGAAGGCTACGATGAGGGCGATGCGGTAGGAGTTTGGGCTGGAAACGAAGCCGAAGAGCAAGAGCCCGGCCGAGATCCAGGCGAGCCACTTCACCTTCACTGGCAAAACAAAAAAGAGATAGATGACCTCGTCGGGATAAAAAGTGGCGAAGGCGAAAAAGAGAGACGAGGCCAGCATGGTGTTGGAAAATTGCGCCCCGAAAAGAAACGCGCCGATCGTCGTGCCGATCATCCCGACGAGGAAATAAAGCGTGAGCCGAAATGCTCCCCAGGCCTGTTCGAGCCGGTCTCCGATAAAGAGCAGAAACCAGAGCGCGACCAGTAACCAGAGCGGCTGCATGACCGAGCCAGGTTGGCCAATCGACCGTGGAATAAAGATGTAGGTGACCAACCGCCAGACTTCGCCCTGCCCGATGCGCGCGGGGCTGAGCTCGATGAGCGAGATGAAACCGGGATTGAGAAAAGTCAGCAAATAGACCAGCGCCGTGAACGCGACCACGAAGCGGATCAGGCCTGGAATCGCGAGCCAACCAATCCGGCGTTCGAGCAAATCGAGAAAACTCATGGTCGCGTCACCGTAGAGGCGGCCTTACGGCAGTTCAAGAAAGCGACCGCGCAGAGGCGCGAGGTTTGACACGATTGCGCCAACATCTAGGCTGGCCGCAATGAGTGACAGCGCGTCAAAAACGACCCCGCTTTACGACGAACACGTCAAGCTCAATGCGAAAATCATCCCCTTCGGCGGCTGGCTCATGCCGGTGCAATACAGCAGCATCATGGAGGAACACCAGGCGGTGCGAAACGCGGTTGGCGTCTTCGATATTTCCCACATGGGCGAGCTGATCGCGAGCGGTCCGTGGGCCCGGGAATGGCTCGACACGATGCTGACCAACAACGTCGCGAAGCTGGCCGTGGGGACGGGTCAATACACCTTTTTGCTTAACGATGAGGCGGGCATCATCGACGACCTCATTCTTTACCGGATCGAAGAAGAGAAGTTCCTCCTGGTCGTTAATGCTTCGCGGATCGAGGACGATTTCGAGTGGTTAAAGGCGCATCTTCCGGGGTCAGCGACCCCCGCTACAGCGACCGTGCAGCTCGAAAATCAGAGCGACGATTATGCGGGCCTGGCCATTCAGGGTCCGCGCGTCGGCGAATTGTTTGGGAAACTCTTCGGCCCGGAGAAGGAATTGCCGGCCCGCAACGAAATCGCCGAGTTCGTTCTCGACGACATGCAACTGCTGATCGCGCGCACCGGTTACACGGGGGAAGACGGGATCGAGGCTTTTTTTGCCGCGGACAATGCACCGCGCGTCTGGAACAAGGTGCTCGAACAGGGCGAGTCGTTAGGCATCAAACCCTGCGGCCTCGGCGCGCGCGATACCTTGCGCCTCGAGATGTGTTATCCGCTTAACGGCTCCGATCTTTCCCCGGAACACAATCCGCTTGAAGCCGGGCTTGGATTTTTTGTTGACCTAACGAAGTCGGAATTCACCGGCCGGGAAAAATTGGTGCGCGCTAAGGAGACCGGTCTTTCCCGTCGGCTGGTGCCGTTCAAGATGAAGGGAAAAAGCCCGCCCCCACGACCGCATTACCGGGCTTTCCGTGACGGCGCCGAAATCGGCGAGCTGACCAGCGGGACCCTTTCGCCGAGCTTGAATTACGGGATCGGGATGGCTTACCTAAAGACCCCGACGCCGAAACCGGGCGATGAAATTGAAATTGAAATCCGGGGCCAGAAATTTCCTGCGCTGATCGAAAAGAAACCGCTTTACAAAAAATCATGAATGTTCCAGACGACCTTCTCTACACCGAATCCCACGAATGGATCCGCCGCGAGGGCGACAAGGTCCGGGTTGGCATTACCGATCACGCCCAGGCCGAGCTGACTGACGTGGTCTACGTCGAGCTTCCGAAGGTGGGCGCTTCCTACGACGCCAAGGGCACGATCGCGGTGGTCGAGTCGGTCAAGGCCGCGAGCGACATCTATACTCCGGTCAAGGGCACGGTGCTGGACGCGAACAAGGCGCTCGAGTCGAACCCGTCCCTGATCAACACCGACCCCTACGGTGAAGGCTGGATCTTCGTCCTGCAGATGGATGACAGCAGTCAGCTCGAAGGCATGAAAGACGCCGCGGCCTACCGGTCGTCGCTCGGCTGAGGCCGGCCCGCGCCGCCGGACTTGCAACGGTGGGCAGGCCTGCCAAGCTGGCAATTGATCGTGCCTATGGATTCTTCATCCGCTCAACTGGCAGAAATCGAGCTCCTGAAAAGAGTCGGGCAGGGTGATCAGCAGAGCTTTGAGCAGCTCTACGATCGTTTCTCCCGCGTCCTTTTCTCGGTCGCCTACCGAGTGCTCGGGAATCAGCAGGCGGCCGAAGACGTGCTCCAGGAAACTTTCGCCCAGATCTGGGAAAAGGCGCCTCTCTACGACCCCGCGCGCGGGAAGCCGCTGACCTGGGCGGTCACGCTGACCCGCTACCGGTCGATCGACCTGCTGCGCTCCCTGCGGCGACGCGGCCAGCTGCACGAAGACGTGAAGCACGAGGTCGAGGTGGCGGAACAATTCGACGATCGGGACTCATTCCTCAACGTCGCGACGGGTGAGAACCACGCCTTCGTCCGCGATGCCCTGTGCAAGCTTTCCGATGAACAGCGCGAAGTGATCGAGCTCGCCTTTTTCGGGTCGATGACCCAGACCGAGATCGCGGAGCGGCTCGCTCAACCCCTCGGAACGGTGAAGGCCCGGATTCGACGCGGATTGATCAAATTGCGCGGCGTGCTCGGCCCGCATTTGGAGTTGCCGCGCGGGTAATTAGGCCGCGAGGGCAAGTTCGCGCTCACGCGCGACAAAATAGAGCGGCTCGCCCGCGTCGTCGAGGATGGGTGTGATCGCGATATCGACCCGGTAGGGCGAGCCATCCTTGCGATAGTTCACCACCGTTTCCCGGCAGGGTCGATATTCCTGCATCGCGCTGCGCATCCGCGCCACAGCCGCGGGATCGGTCATCTCACCCTGGAGAATCGGGCCAAGCTTCTTGCCCCGCAGTTCCTCGAGTGAATAGCCGCACATGGCGACGAAGGCCGGGTTAACCCATTCCACCAGCCGGTCGGGGCCAGTCATGACAAAACCCTCGGGAGTCACCTGCTGTGGCCGCGCCACGCTGGTGCGCAGAATTCTCGCCTTCAGGTCCGCCGATGGCTCGGGAGCATTCGACGGCAGATTCGAGAGGAGAAGGGCGCTCCCCACCTCCTGCATTTCACTGACGAGGTGCCGCACCCCGTCATGGAATTCCAGAAGCAGTTCAAAGTCGTCCCGCTCTCTCTCCGTCATTGCCCCGGACACGTAGAGCGCGGCCCGGTCGTGCAGAAGTTCGCCAATCATGGATTTAATAGAGGATGTGTAACAAGAGCCGATACGGGCCGTTCAAAAGAATGGATGCGAATTTTGTTTCGTCGGCAAGAAAACTCATCCGGGCTTGGGCAAACGGCCTCCATCGCTGAGCCCGCCGCCGCAGGCTGTGGTCCGTCCGGAGAACCGGGTCCACGCCCGGTTCCCGAGCGCGGTCGGACCCGATTTCGGCATCCGAAGCGGAGGCGGGGCCGTTACCTCCTTAAGCAAAGGACAAGTCACCCATGTTTCACAAGATTGATTACCCATTCCTCATCGGAGCCTTCATCAGTTTCCTCGCCAGTGTCGCACTTTGGTTTCTCGTTAGTCAGGAGTACGGCCTTTTCGTCGGGCTTTGGGTTCCGAGCATTCTCAGTCTCTGGGTCGGTATCCGAATCGTTCTCCTGGGCACCGGGATTACGATCCGGAAAGACAGATAGCCATGGATTACGTTATCTCCATCTTTCTGCTCGGGTGCATTGTTACCTTTATCGTCGCGAAAGGCGTTATGATGTCGCATGAGTTGGCGGCCGCGGAGCTCCGGCGGCAGCAGACGGAAGAAGACGAGCGTCTCAGCCGACTGGAGATCTAAGATTCGTTAGGCGACAGATCGGTCAACCGCCGTGTGAGCGGATTATCATGAGAAAGGCGAGGCCCAGGGTCAAGACCGCCAGCGCTTCGCCCACGATGAAGTAGCCGGCCTCGAGGATGATCCCTTTCAGGGGTATTTTAGCCCAGAATTGTCCGTAGACCCGGTGGATTGCGAGCAGGAGCCAGAGGAGAAGGACGAGGGCAGCGACTCCGGTGACGAACCCATTGGCAGAGCTCAATCCCACCCCAACAAAGGCGTCGGCAGGCCAGAAGAGACAGAGCACCCCGAACGAGACCGAGGAGAAAAGCAGGAGCTTGGAGTGCTCCAGGTTAGTACTTCGTCGATTGCAGCGGCGGCAAATCTCGAAAGCCTGAGGTGGTCGCGCGGCAACCGTCGTTCGCCGCACACGCGCAGTAGTTTCCAGACAACGGCGCTCCGCAGTTGGCACAACTCTCCGCGACGACGGGTTCCATCTGCGGCAACTTAACAGGATTCCCGCGCGGTCAGCAGCATTTGACGGTTATGATGTCATCTTTCGCCTCGCCTCGGGCGTGGAAATCCAGCACAAGAGAAGAATGCCAAATTTTCTCGCGATGCTGGTCTTGTGGATCTGCGTGCCGGTCGGCGCAGCCGTGCTGAACGTGGAATTTAAATTTACCCCCTTCGTCGGGGATCCGGCGAAGGATGAAAAGGTGACCACGGTCGCGGGGCAGGCGGCGGTCTTCATCAATAACGTTCCTTTCTCCGAGCAGGAAGTGCGAGTCGAACAAATGCCCGTTCTCTTCGACGACCACCAGGTCGCGCCCTCCGTCTGGGTGCCGATGGGCTCGGTCGGGCCAGTGGTGCGGAAGGGCAAAAATAAGATCCGGATCGAGTTTACGCCTAACGATCCGGCGAAAAGCTATCGCGCCCAGTTGCGCTGGGCCTCGGTCATGGACGAGACCACGGAGGAAGCCGGCCCCGGCACTCTGCACGCGACCAACCAGGCCAACGAGGGGGTCGACGATCGCAAAGCGCTGAAAGGCAAAGTTGTGATGGAGCACGAGTTTGCCGGGGATTTTGCGCTCGATCTCCCCTGGCACCGCTATCCGCCGGTCAATTCTTTAACCGAGGAAGAGAAGCAGAAAATCGTCGCCCTGCTCCAAGCTCGCGCCGAATGGTTCAAGCCGGATTTTGCCGCGCTCTACAAAGCGATCGACGAAAACGAATCGCTCAAGGTCGATGATATTCGCAAGGCGCAGTGTCTCGACGAGGCCTACAAGGCCGGCGTGCGCCTGCACCCACCCCAGGTCGGCGACCTCGAATTCGTCACCACCGGCGGCCCAGAAGTGGTGGTCCGGCGCAAGGAGGGCACGCTTTTCGGCCTGGATGCCAAAACCCTTTCCCCGCTGAAGGATGAAGACACCCAGATGTGCGTGGGGATGGCGCTCTCGCTCATTTATCCGGGCCGGGTGGTGGCGGTGGGCAAGCCGGATGGAGCGTGGGAGATCGTCTACTGAAGTCTTCTTCCCTGCCGGTCACCGAGTCGTTAAGCGAAAACTGAGGTGGCAGCGGGCCTCGGGCCGACGAGCAAGAGATTGACGCCTCTCGCGTAGTTTGTTTATTCCTCCCGTGCCGACCGAGATCAAACTTTTCAGCCGTGAGTGGTGCTCCTGGTGCATCGACGCCAAGGAATACCTGACTGAGCGCGGTTATCAATTCACCGAGATCGACGTCGGCCAGGACCGCGCCGCCTACCAGGAGATGAGAGAGCTGAGCGACCAGACCTACGTGCCAACGCTGGTGGCTGGCGATGAAGTGCTCGCGAATTTCGATACCGACCAGTTGGAGAAATTCCTGCGCGAGCACGCCATCGTCCCCTAAATGTTTTTTGGGCTATTCATCACCCTCGGCGTCGCGGTGCTGAGTGTCGCCTTGCGCAGCTATCAATCGTCCATCTCGCAGAAGGTCGGCGCCTTCGGCATCCTCACCGCCTCATTTCTCGCGATCTACTACCTGACCGGTAGTTGGATCCTGGGCTTGCTCAGCGCCATGAGCTGGCTCTTGCTTCCCTGGCTGGAAATCCTCACCCGCATCCGGGGCCTCCGGCTCCCCCGTGAGAAAACGCTCCGCCCGAAAAATCCGCCGTCGGAAGAAGTCTTTCCCACTCTCGATGAAATCACCGGACAGATCGAGAGCGAGGGCTTCGCCCACCTCAGCGACGCGGGCTGGGATTGGGAGGACTACAAGCAATTCTTCCGGCTCTTTTACAAGGAAGAAGACCGCGCGCAGGCCACCATCTGCCTGAACGAACAAAACGATCTTTCTTTTTATTACCTGCGCATTTCCTCCCGCGCCAACGACGGCACCATCTGGACGACCTGGAATTACCCGCTCTCCTACGGCCTCAAGTTAACCCCGCAATTTCGCATCAACCGCCAGCGGCCCGACCAGTCATTCTGGCAGCTCTACCACAGTCACAAAGCCTTCCTCCGCGACAACGCGGTCGAGACCGATCTCATCGACCCGCTCGATGAAGATCAGATTCAGCAGGAAATCGAAAACGATTTGCGCGACCAAATCGCGCACAACATCAAGGCCGGCGTCCTCATGCAAACCCCGGGCGGCGAGATCAAGTATTCCTGGCGCGGGATGATCTATCTCTGGTGTCAGTTCCTCCTCGACCTCGTCCGCCTCTGAGAGCGGAAAGCCGAGAATCGCATGGCGAAGCCCGAAACAACGGATGATCCTTCCCTCCCCGCGGCTCCTCGCATTTCGACTGAGGTGCAGGTGATGTTCTTCGACACCGATTGCGGCGGCGTCGTGCACAACATCGCCTACCTGCGTTTTATCGAAATCGCCCGGACGCTGCTGGCCGAACAGCTCGGGATGAAGCTGGTGGAAATGGCCGAGACTCAGCGCTACCCGGTCGTGGTTCGGACCGAGATCGATTACCGCCGCGCGGCCAAGCTGGGCGATCGCCTCCGCATCGACGGCTGGCTGGATCGTCTCGACCGCGTCCGTTTTTGGTGCGGCTTTGAGATTCGGCGAATGAGCGACGAAGTCCTGATCGCGGAGAGCCGCCAGATGCTCGCGCTCGTCCAGATGCCCGTCGCCAAGCTGCTGCGCCTGCCGGAAGATTGGGAGCGCTATCGCGGAGCTGAAACAACCGGCGGGCAGGGCTGAAGGAAAACAGCGCCAGACATTTCGACCGGAAAGAGTAGCCTAACGACCGATGTCTTCCGGCAATCCCGCGCTTACTCTTGACGACGTCTTCCTCACGCCGGACGCGCTCCAGCCGCCGCCGATCCGGCGCGGTCTCTTCTTTTTCCTCCTCATCCTCGCTGCCATCCTCCATATCGCGACCATCGGCTGGGGCGATCTCTACAATGAAACCGACGGCCAGTATGCCGGCGCCGCGCGCGAGATGCTCGAGTCGCATGACTGGCTCACCCCGACCAACGACGGCATCCCTCGACCGCAAAAACCGCCGCTCCTCTATTGGGCGATCGCGGTCTCGCTCAAAGCCTTTGGCCTCACGACTGCAGCCGCCAGGCTCCCGATCGCGCTCGCCACCGTCGCCTCGATCGCGCTCACTTTTCTCATCGGCGATCGGCTGGGCGGCCATTGGCGAGGCTTTCTCGCCGGCCTGATTCATCTCGGCTGTTGCGGTGCTTTCCTTTTCGGCCGCATTCTGATGCCGGAACCACTCTTCAGCGCCTTGATCGCCGGCGCCCTCTACTGTGCGATTCGCGGTTACGAGAGAAAGAATACCCGGCGCGGCTGGTTCATCGGCTTCTGGATCTGCGCCGCACTTGCCTGCATGACGAAGAGCTTGCACGGACTCCTTTATCCGGCTGCGATCCTGATTTTGCTCTCCTGCTTTTATCGGGAAGCACGCATCCGTTTCCGCGAGCTGCTGCGCTGGGACGGGATCGCCGTTTTCCTCCTCATTGCCGCTCCGTGGCACATCTGGCTGGAGTGGAAACACCCCGGCTTTATCGGTCAATTCACCGCGCGCGAATGGCTCGTCCACCTCGCCGGCGAGGCGGATGCTGGTCATAGCTACGACAATGTGCCGCGACGGGTCTTTCTCGCGCTTCACCTGGCCTGGTGGTTTCCCTGGACCTTCGCCATTTTGCCCGGCGTCTTGCTGGCCTGGCGGCGCGTCTTTCGCCCCCGCGAAATCGAGTTTGCCGACGCCCTGCCGCTTTGCTGGATGGCGGTGGTTTTCATTCCGCTTTTCGTCATCGGCCAGCGGCAGGATTACTACTCGATGAGCATGTGGGGCGGGCTCGCCATTTTCGCCGCCACTGCCTGGGAACGAATGCCACGTTGGACCCAGGTGACCGGCGTCGTCAGCGTGCTCGCGGTTGGGCTGGCCGCCGGCTTCGTGGCCTGGCGCCTGCCGGAACTCCTGCGCGACGCTAATGGTCATTGGGGCACGACGGCCGGGCGTTCCACTGCCTGGCGCACCTTGACCGATATCCCGATTTCCACCTGGCTGGACTTTCGCTCCATGTTCGTCGTGGTCGGCCTCGCGCTCATTCTTTTTTCCGTCTCCGCCCTTTGGTTCGTCTGGCGGGAGCGACCGCGCCTCGCCCTCACCGCGCTGGCCGCCGCCATGGTGCCGATCGGGTTCAGCATGATGGACGGGGTGGCCCGGATGGCGCCTTATTTCTCGCTCGCCGACGCCGCCGAATTCATTCAGGAGCAAATCGCCCCTAACGACAAGGTGATCTACGAAGGCCCGATGCACGTCGGGAGCAGCCTGCTCTTTTATCTGGGTCGAAAATTCTACCTCGTGAATCAGGATCCGGCCTCCGAGCCGGGCGCAGCGCTCGGTCCAACCCTGGACATTTTTCTCGACGAAAAGACAGTGGCCCAAGCCTGGGACGGCCCCGATCGCCTTTATCTCCTGATCGAGCAGAGTCGCCTCCCGTATTGGCTAAAGCTGCTGGGCCAGGGCGGGACGCCGACGAGAGAACTGACCATCTGCGGCACGACTGTGCTGCTGAGCAATCGTCGTTAGGCGCGAATTTTACGACTTGGGAACCGGCACCCGCACCTCGGTCTGGAGCAGGCGGCCCCAGCCGCGTCGGAGGGATGCACACGGCTCACGCGCGTGCGCAGTCGAGCAGGACCGGTTGCGGGCGCTCCTTATCTCCCAGCCAGTCGGTTAATTGCTGCGTCGTGATCCAATCCAGGTCGCGGAATTTGCCGTGCAGCGAGCGCTTCAAAAGAAACCAGTCGACTCCGCGACAGGAGAGCAACCCGAAGCTGAGCACGAGCAGCGCGAGCACCCCGGCGGCCAGCCTCCAGCGGCCCATCTTTGATGACGGTGGAGAAGCAAAATAGGTAATCCATTTGAAAAAGGGGCGAGGCCAGCTACCTTGCCGGCTCATTTTCGGACTATAACCCGGAGCAATTTATGTCGCAGCATCGCAGTCTCAAAGGCGCCAGCACCATCACGGCCAAACGAAACGTCCTGAAACGTTTCGAACGGGTCGATCTGCTCAAGAAGCGCGGTCAGTGGAAAGAGACGAGCAAAGTCGTCGGCCTGCCGAAGACCAAGCCCGATCTCTAGAGCAGTTGAGAGTTGAAGGTTGAGAGCAGGAATTGCCCTTTCCTCTCAACTCTCAACGAAAGACTCTCAACTTCCCGTGCGCCTCAATCGTTTTCTAGCTGCCGCCGGCCTCGGTTCGCGGCGGCATTGCGATGAGCTGATCGCGCAAGGCCGCGTCACGGTTAACGGCCAGCCCTGCTCCAACTTCGGCACCCAGATCGAAGCGAGCGACCATGTCAAAGTCGGCAGCCGCCTCGTGCGGCCGGCTGAAACGCTCACGCTCGTCCTGCACAAGCCCGCCGGTTTTGTCTCCACCCGGCGCGATCCCAATGCCACCGACACGATCTACGATTTGTTGCCGGCAAAATTTTCGCGCCTCTTCAACATCGGCCGGCTCGATGCTCAGACCGAGGGATTGCTTTTGATGACGAGCGATGGCGATCTTGCCCAGCAGCTCACCCATCCGCGCTACAAGGTGGAGAAAGAATACGAGGTCACGCTCGATCGGCGCTGGGATCCCGCCTGTGGAGAGAAGTTGCTCAAAGGCGTTTTCCTTGACGGCAAGCGTGCCCGACTCGCGCGTCTGCAAAGCGTCGGGCCGGCTCGGGTGCGCGTTGTCCTGCAACAGGGGTTGAACCGGCAAATTCGCCGGATGTTTTACGCCGTCGGACACGAAGTCACACGGCTCGTCCGAACCCGCATCGGCCACCTGCACCTCGGCGAACTGCCGCGCGGCCATTGGCGTCCCCTAACGACAAGTGAGCTGAAGGCGCTGCAGCAACCGACGCGTCCCCCGGCGCGCCGATTGTAGGGCGGCCGCGCCGGTTGCCCAGATTCTGTCGTGCGGAACTGGGCAGGCGGAGCGCCCGCCCTACAATTCCTCTTCGCGCAGGATCGCGAGCGGCGGAGTGGAGCCGACGCCGTAGCTGGTCAGCAACCCGACCGCGACGGTCAGCGCGGTCACGATCACGCCCGCCGCGGCGATCGGCAAAAACGAAGGCGTGTATGCGAGCTTGAAAGTAAAGACGGCCAGCGCCCAGCTCGCGCCCAGCGCAAGGACGATCCCGGTCGCGCTCGCGAGCAGCCCGAGAAACAGATATTCGGCGCAAAGAATCTTCCAGATCTGCCAGCGCGACGCGCCGAGCGTGCGGAGGAGCACGCTTTCCTTCAAGCGCTGGTAGCGCCCGCTCCAGATCGTGCTGCCCAGCACCACCAACCCGGTGCCGACGGTAAAGAGCGACATGATGCGGATGACGAGAGCGACTTTGGCCAAAATCGAATCAACGGTTTGGATCACGGAGGTGAGATCGAGCGCGGAGAGGGTCGGGAAGTTCGCCACCACCGCATTTTGCAAACGCGCCGAGGCGGCGGGATTCGGCACGCGGCTGACGAGAACGTTGAAGGTCGGGGCGTTTTCCAGCACGCCGGTCGGGAAGACGACGAAGAAATTGGTTTGGAAGCGTTTCCAATCGACTTCGCGCAAGCTGGCCACCCGCGCCTTGATCGGCACGCCCTGCACATCGAAGACCAGCGAGTCGCCGATCGTCAGGCCGAGATCCCGCGCAATTTCCTTCTCCACCGAGACCGGCACCGTGTCCCCCGGGTGATAATCGACCTGGCCGACCCATTTCCCGGCCGTGATCTTCTCCGTTTCGCTCAGGTCGGCGCGATAAGTGGAACGATATTCGCGCTCCAACTCCCATTCCGGCGCGGTCCGCTCCGGGTCTTTCAAGATGTCGGTCGATTTGCGCCCTTTCACTTCGATCAGGCGCATGGTCACGATCGGCGCCTGCTGGATGACCGGGAGTTGCTGCTGCCGCACGAGATCGGCCACGGCCGCGGTTTGATCCGGTTGGATATCGAAAAGAAAAATGTTGGGCTGATTGTTGGCGTCGATCGAGCGGAACTGGGTGAGCAAGACGTCGCGCGTGAGGTAAATGCTGAGCAAAAGAAAAGTGCCCAAGCCTAACGAAAGGGTGAGAAGCAAGGTCCGGTTGTTGGGCCGGTAGAGGTTGGCCATGCCTTGCCGGGCCACGAAGCTCCAGCGCTGAGGCAAGAGTTTGCGCACCAGAAAAATCAGCAGCTTTGCCACTCCCACCAGGACCGCGACCGCCACGCCCAAACCGCCCGCGACAAACAAACCATCCGTCCACGCGTCCGCCTGCGAAATCGCGAACGCCGTCAGGCTCCCGGCGATGAAG
>JALYOR010000117.1 GCA_030856765.1 Verrucomicrobiota bacterium
AGCCTGGGTTACGCGGCCGTGATCGAGTGGTTGAACCCCGAAGTGGCAACGGCAGAGGACTTCAACGTGCGGCGAACCAGCTTCGTCCAGGCCTGAACTGGCCTAACGAACTGGGAAGGGCGAGCCAGGGCCTAAAGGGGGCCCAAAATTAGTTCTCGCTACGGCAGGCGAAAAGGGGTTATTGCTGCATCACATTATGAACAGAAACATCTTTTACATTATCGGAGTGATCGTCGTCATCGTTATCGTCCTCAAACTTCTCGGGTTGTTTTAGCGCTCTGTTTCCCCGGGGGTCGATCTGAGTCCGGCCCGTCCCAACCTCCTCGGCCGCATCCTGGCCGCGGCCGGGCTTGGCGCGCCCAAAAGTTGGCAAAACGAATCGGTCGAGGCGCGATTTTTTCGCGAAATCGCGCGTTTGAAGTCACGACCAGCTCGCCCGAAGCGAATGCTTCCTCGAGCAAGGACTCGCCCTCGCCTACGATTCAATTACGGAGAGGCGAGGCGCTCGTTTTGGGGCCGAACATAAATGCCCCGATGAGCGAAGAAGCAGGTCCAAGCCTGGTCAGCGCTACAAAAGGCCAGGCCGCGGCGCCAAAAGTGAGCGCGCGCGAGCAGGCTTACATCGCAGCACCTACGAAGCGTGACGCCGAGAAAACTCCCGAAGTCCCGACAGAATCCGCTCCCGGCCCTCATCCTCGCTCGTTTCGCGCGCCGGGATGAGGTGTTGAAGGAGCCGTGCACGAAGCGACCCCGTTTGAGAAAGGTCTCTATCACCTCTCGGATGCCGGTGACGGCGCTGGAGAGACGACCACCGTGTCGTCCCAGTTTGAGATTGCGCTTCGCGCCGGTCGACCAAACACGGACGGGACAGCGCCCGTCCCTCCAGGTTTACCGTTTGCAGCCATCGATTTTTCGCCGACCTGCGCCGCGGAGTTCCCCGTTTTATGTAAGAGCATGGAACTCGATCTCGAAGGGAAACACGCCGATCGCGGCTACGCGATGCTGGCTTCGCTCATCACGCCGCGGCCAATCGCTTGGGTCACCTCGCTCAGCCGCGACGGAAAGCTAAACGCCGCGCCCTTTAGTTTTTTCAACGCGCTTGGAGCAAATCCGCCCATTATCGGTTTCGCCCCCGGCGATCGCGACGAGGGCGAGCCGAAAGATACGGCGCGCAACATTCGCGAGACGCACGAGTTCGTCGTCAATCTGGTCGATGAAGCGGTCGCGGAAGCGATGAACCAGACCGCGGCCTCGCTCCCTCACGGAACCAATGAACTGAAGGCCGCTGGCCTAACGACTCTGGCATCGACCGCAGTCAAGCCGCCGCGGATCGCGGAAGCGCCCGCCAGCCTGGAGTGCGCGGAATGGGGCACGTTTCAGATCGGCGGCAACCGGCTCATCATCAGCTTGGTCAAGCGGGTGCATGTGCGCGACGAATTGATCGATCCGGAAAAGCTGCGCATCCGTAGCGAACGCTTCCAGGTGATCGGAAGGATGGCGAGTCCGAACTGGTATTGCCGGACGGGCGATCGTTTCGAAATGGTCCGGCCGGCCTAAAAAGGACAGGGATGAAACAACGATTTCGGAACCGCACTCGGGGGTCGGCGGCCATCTGTAGCTCCAACTTCCCAACGACCGAGCAAAATCCACCGCCGCCCGCTCGTGCCGCCCACGAAGACAACGGCCCTTGGTGCAAACCAGAAAGGGGAGCGGCCCCGTTTTGCGCTCGCGTGCGCGGCGGAAACACATTATCGAATTTACCTCTCGCACACCCGTTTCGCTGCCTGACGCCACCCGATGAATCTTAGCGCCTCCCTTAAGAAACACTTCGGCTACACCGCTTTTCGGCCGCTGCAGGAAGAGATCGTGCGCGACGCTTTGGCCGGGCGCGACGTCTTCGCCCTCATGCCGACGGGCGGCGGGAAGTCGCTTTGTTTTCAGCTTCCTGCGCTGCTCCGGCCTGGCCTAACGATCGTGATTGCGCCTCTCATCTCCCTGATGAAAGACCAGGTCGACGCCCTCCAGGCGAGCGGCGTGGCAGCGACCTTTCTCAATTCCGCCCTCGACGGCACCCAGGCGCGCGCGCGTTTGCGCGGACTCTACGACGGAGAATATCGCCTCCTCTACGTCGCGCCCGAGCGGCTCCTGCTCGATTCTTTCATTGAGAAAGTGAAGGACTGGAACGTGGCGCAGATCGCCATCGACGAGGCGCATTGCATCAGCGAATGGGGACACGATTTCCGGCCCGAGTACCGGGAGCTGGCCCGGCTCCGGCAAATTCTCCCTCAGGTTCCCCTCATGGCCCTGACCGCGACCGCGACTGAGCGGGTGCGGGAGGATATCCTCGCCCAACTGAAACTGCGCGAGCCGCAGCTCTACGTGGCCAGTTTCGATCGGCCCAACCTGACCTATCGCGTGGTGCCGAAAGCGTCGCCCTACGATCAGCTGCTCGACTTTCTGCAAAGTCGGCCTAACGACAGCGGCATCGTCTACTGCGCGAGCCGGAAGAGCGCCGACTCGGTCGCTTCGAAATTGAACGCCGACGGCATCACTGCCCGGCCCTACCACGCTGGTCTCGAGGCGAAAGAACGGGCGCAGAACCAGGAAATGTTCCTGCGCGACGATGTGCGAGTGGTGAGCGCGACGATCGCTTTTGGGATGGGGATCAACAAGCCCAACGTCCGCTTCGTCGTCCACTACGACCTGCCGAAAAATATCGAGAGCTACTACCAGGAGACGGGGCGGGCGGGTCGCGACGGTTTGCCGAGCGATTGCGTGTTGCTCTTCAGCGCGAGCGATGTGGTCAAGCAGACGCGGTTCATCGAAGAGAAAAGCGAAAGCGAAGCGCGCATCGCACGCGAGCAGCTCCGCCAGATGGTGCACTACGCCGAAACGCGCGAATGTCGCCGCACCACTCTGCTGCGCTACTTCGCGGAGGAACGCCCTAACGAACCTTGCAATGGCTGCGACAATTGCCTCAACCCGCGCGAGACCTTCGACGGCACGCTCGCCACCCAGAAGTTTCTCTCCTGCGTCCTGCGTGTGCAGCAGAAGAGCGGGTTCGCCTTCGGGCTGAATCACATTGTCGAGGTCTTGACCGGCGCCGACACCGAACCGATCCGGCAACGCGGGCATCACGAACTCTCCACCTACGGCATCGGCAAAGAACTGAAGCGCGACGTCTGGCAGGCGATCGGGCGCGAACTGCTTCGTCTCGGGCTGGTCGAGGTGGCGCCCGGGAAGTTTGCGACCTTGCAAGTGACTCCAGCCGGCCGCGACACGCTGCGCGACCGAACGCCCGTTACCCTTACGAAACAGGAAGAGAAAGCGGTGGCGAAAGTGAAAGAGCGGGCCGGCGCGATCGTGTGCGACGAAGCGCTTTTCGAGCAATTGCGCGCCGTGCGTCGCACCCTGGCCGACGCGCGCAACGTCCCGGCCTACGTCATTTTCTCCGATGTCGCTTTGCGCGAAATGGCGCGCAGTTATCCGCAAACGCCGGCCGAGTTTCGGCGCATCCCAGGCGTGGGCGAACAGAAGCTGCGCGATTTTGCCGAGCCTTTCCTGGCCGCGATCGCGGAATATTTGCAGTCGAATTCGCGCCAGTCTTTTGCCGGGCCGGCCAGCGCACCTGCGCGCCGCGCGCCGCTCAACGATAGCGAAGCGGAAACTCTCCGTCGCTTGCGCGCGGGGGAATCGATCGACCAGATCGCGCGCGTCCGCGGCTTTGTGCGTAACACGATTCTGGAACATCTGGCCCGCGCCGCGGAATTAGGCGCTGGACTAACGAACGATCAATTCTTCAACGCCGCGCAAATAAAGGAAATAGCGGCTGCCTTCGAGCGGGCGGGGCCGCGCAATTTCACGGGTGTCCGCGAGCAACTCGGCGGGAAATTCGAGACGGGTGAGCTGCGCCTCTTCCACGCTTTGTCGCGATCTTCAGCAGGGTGGGTGGAGCCGCTCTGAAAGTGTCCGCCCAGCCGCACATCACGGAGCAGGACGAGCGTCGTCAGCCAGACGCCTAAATGAAAGAGGAGCTGATTCAACCGGCAAAACACCCGCGAGATAAGTCCCGAACCAAATTGCTGCGGTCGCCCGGATTTTGCTGATCGATCCGGTGATCGGTTGGCGTGGGAACGATTCAGAGCGCGCCGGATGGTTCTTTTGTTCTGGCGGTCGGCCGGGTTTGGCGTCGTTCGTTTCCCGGCGGATAATCGCGCATGCTTTACGTCGTTGGCACCCCGATCGGAAACCTCGACGACATCACCTTGCGGGCCCTCGAAGTGCTAAAATCGGTCGACCTGATTGCCGCTGAAGACACGCGGCATTCCGGCAACCTGCTCCGGCATTTCGAGATCCGGAAACCCCTCCTCAGCTGCCACGAGCACAATGAAGCCATGCGCACGGCCGAGCTCGCGGAACGGCTCGCCGCCGGTGAATCGATCGCCCTCATCACCGACGCCGGCATGCCGGGCCTCTCCGACCCGGGCGCGCGGTTGATCCGCAAGTGCATCGAACGCGAACTGCCGTTCACGATCGTGCCGGGGGTGTCGGCGATCACGACCGGCCTGGTCGGTTCTGGATTCGCGCTCGAGCGGTTTTGTTATCGCGGATTCCTCCCGGTGAAGAGCGGTCAGCGCGAGCGGGAATTAACGGCCGCGGCGGAACGGGCGGAGACCACGGTGTTCTTCGAATCGCCCTACCGGATCAACAAAACTCTCGCCGCGTGCGCTGCGCTCATGCCCGAGCGGATCTTGTGCGTGGCGCGGGAGCTAACGAAAAAATTCGAGGAATTCCGCCGCGGCACTGGCGCGGAATTGCTCGCGCACTACGAAGCGCATCCGGCCAAAGGCGAAATCACGCTGCTCGTCGCCGGGCGAGGAAAAGGTGAAGAACCTCTGACGCTTTCATGAAAACTAAAAGGCCCCGCCACGGGCATCTTGACCGCGTTCGGCTTTCTCCTGCTCTTCTGGTCGCGCGGCACGAAACGCTCCTAGCGGAGCGCGCGACGCGGCTCGCTTTCTTCACGTTCGGCGGCACGTCTTTTCCAAGTTTACTTCCTCGCAGTCGCCAACTTCTGGAAGCGCGGGTCATCCCGGACCTTGTCCCAGACCGGATCGAGCCGGAGCAGAGCGGGCGTCAGCGAACGGCGGTAGACCGCGCCGAGACAATCTTCGATCAGCGGGATTGCGTGATCGGCGTCACGCAGGATGGCGTAGGCGATGGCGACGTTTTCCTTCGATTCCGGCAGGCGCCAGGCATCGTGCTTGGTCGCGGCGAGAAGAGCGGCGGCCCGCTTTTCCACCGCGGCTGCATCGCCCAAGGCAGCCGCGGCGATCAGGATCGCATCGGCCACGCGCGGGTTGGTATCGCCCGCTGCTTCCAGGGTCAATAGCTCGCGCTGGGCCTGCGCGACGATCGACCTGGCCTCAACCTGATGGCCCGCGAAATAATGCAGACTGCCGAGCCAAATCTTATCCTCTGCGATCGCGAAGGGCGTGCGGTCCCCGGCGCCGGCGATCCCCCGCGACGCGGCGGCGAGCGCTTCTTCAAACTGACGTCGAAAGGTCAGCAGAGTAACGACCTCGCCCAACGTTCCATTTTTGCCCGCCACCTTCGTATCCCGCACGACTTTTTCGGCCGCTTCCAGATTTCCTTCCGCGTAATAGGTCTCTGCTTTGTCGCCCATGAACTCCGCTTCATCGGGGGAAAGGACGAATGCGCGATCGAACATCTCGCGCGCCGCCGAGAAATCCCTCTTCCCGCGATAGCTACGTCCGAGATTGACCCAGATGTCCTGGTTGCGCGGGTCGGAGACGGCGGCTTTGCGTAACCACTCGATGGATTCATCAAGGCGGCCCTGCCGGCGCTTCACCAGGCCAATGTAAAAGAGCAGAGTCGATTCGTTAGGCGAATTCTTCAGCGCTTCCTGCAATTCCACCAGGGCGCGATCGTACTCCTGCAAGCAAACGTAATAGTAAACGCCGAGCGCGGCGCGCGCTTCGCCCAGTTCGGGCTGGAGACGAACTGCGGTCTCCGAGGCAACGCGTGCACGCTCCTTGCAGGCCTCGTTGTGTTCCACCGAGTAATAAAGCTGCGACTCCGCGATCGCGATCTGGGCCCAGGCCTGCGCATAGGAAGGGTCGAGCGCGACCGCTTGCCGGAGAAAGTCGCGACCTTTCCGCACGTCCTCGAAAGGCTGGCGCTTGATCAATTCCAGCGCCCGCAGATAAGCGTCGTAGGCCTGCGGATTTTTCGTAGGTATCGCCGCGATCTGCCGCCGCTCCACCCCGGTCAGTTGCGCCTCGAGGGAAGCAGCGATGCGCTGCGCCACTTCGGTTTCGACCGCAAAAATATCGGTCAACT
>JALYOR010000156.1 GCA_030856765.1 Verrucomicrobiota bacterium
GCTGGAGCAGATCGTTCACCTGCGTCACGGTGCTGCCGCTGCCGGCGGCGATCCGCTGGCGGCGGCGGGCGTTCAATATGTCGGGGCGCTTGCGCTCTTCGTCGGTCATGGAGAGGACGATCGCCTCCGTCCGCTTGATCTGCTTCTCGTCGATGTTCATGTCCTTGATGTTGCCGATGCCGGGCAGCATCCCGAGGATGTTCTCGAGCGGGCCCAGTTTCTTCATCATCTTGAACTGGGCGAGGAAATCGTTGAAATCGAAGGAGGCGGTCCGGAGCTTTTTCTCCATCCGCGCGGCTTCTTCCTCGTCGATTGCCTCGGCGGCTTTTTCGACCAGGCCGAGGATGTCACCCATCCCCAGGATCCGCCCGGCGAGGCGATCGGGCACGAACGGCTCGAACTGATCGAGCTTTTCTCCGACACCGCCGAACTTGATCGGGCGTTGCGTCACTTCGCGCATCGAGAGGGCCGCGCCCCCGCGAGCGTCGCCGTCGAGCTTGGTCAGGACGATGCCGGTGATCCCGAGCGCTTCGTGGAAATGCGTCGCCACGCTGACCGCCTGCTGTCCGGTCGCGGCGTCGGCCACGAGCAAGACTTCCTGCGGCTTGAGGAACTCTTTCAGCTGCTTGATCTCCTCGATCAGGACTTCGTCGATTTCCTGGCGGCCGGCGGTGTCGAAAATCTGGACGTTGCCGGTCTGCTCCGCCGCCCAGTCAAGGCTGGCGCTGGCCGCGCGTTTCACATCCTTCTCGTTAGGCGAGGGGGTGAAGACCGGGACGCCGACTTGCCGGCCGAGCGTGGCGAGTTGCTCGATTGCGGCCGGCCGATGCAAATCGCAGGCGATGAGGAGCGGGCTGCGGCCCTGCTTTTTCAGATAGGCCGCCAGCTTGGCGGAGGAGGTTGTCTTGCCGGCGCCGTTCAGGCCGACCATCAGGATGCGGGCCGGCTTGTCGAGATTGAGCGGCTCGGCATCGCCGCCGAGGAGTTGAGTCAGCTCGTCGTGGAAAATTTTCACCACCTGCTGCCCGGGAGTGACGCTGCGCAGGACGTCCTCGCCCAGCGCCTTGTCCTTCACCCGCGCGACGAACTTCTTCGCCACCTGGTAATCGACGTCCGCCTCGAGCAGGGCGAGCCGCACCTGGCGCATCGCGTCGGAGACGTTCGTCTCCGTGATCGAGCCATGCCCGCGGAGGTCCTTGAAGATGTCCTGAAGCTTGTCGCCGAGTTGTGAAAACATGGATCGTTAGGCGGGAATTCCCGGGCCGGTTCACTAGCACGGACTGGCCGCCCTTTCCACTGGCCCGCGCAAGTCTCGTCGATTCGCCAAAGTGCCTGCTTCGTTTCATGTTGGGGCAGATGACCTCGACTCCATGAACAACACCGTCCTCTTGCACATCGTCGAACGCCTCGAAGGCTTCCTCGGCAAGCTCCCCGATTCCATCCAGAAACCGGTCCTGAACGAATTGACGCCACTGAAGGAGCTTTTTCTCCAGCAGCGCACACCGCGCTTTGTCCTGACCGGGTCGCATCCGATGCCGCTCCTGGAGTTCGTCGGGCAAATCTTCGCCGACAAGGAACGGGAGAAGGTTTCTCGCGAAACCCTGACCGGTCTCTATCGCTGGCAAACCATTTCCCTCGGGCACCACGGCTCGATCCAGCTCCTCGACGCGCGCGGCGCCGATGAGGCTGCGCTCGCGCAGGTCCGCGCGGAACTGCAACGTCAACCAGCCGATCTTTTCTTTTTCCTCCCCGCCGAGCACGACGCCAAAGTGGCGACCCGCAAGGAAGCCGAGCGGCTGGAGAAGTTTCTCAACTGGAACAGCGAGTTCGGAGTCGGCGCCAAGTTGCTCGAACTGCGGGTGGAGGGAGCGAATTCGACCTGGCCGCTGAGCGAGGTGCCGGACGCGCCGGCGCTTCGGGCCAGCCTGCTCGGCGTCTACTCGTTAGGCCGAAGCCTCGTCGCTATCCTGGCGAGCGAACTGCCGAACCAGGCGCGGGTGGAAATGGTGCGGATCGGCGGCGATCGCGAGGCGCAAACTCAGATCGCCGAGATGCTGGTCAAATCGACCAGCGCGATCTGCACCGCGATTGGCGCCCAGCCCATTCCGCTGGCTGATCTGCCGGTCCTTACCACTCTGCAGTTGGTCATGGTCTCCGGGATCATGTACATCGGAGGCCGCGAACGTAGCCTGCGGGCGGCGACCGAATTCATCGGCGCGCTCGGCGCGAACGTCGGTCTCGGGATGGTCCTGCGTGAAGGGACGCGCGCGGCGCTCAAGTTTTTCCCAGGGTGGGGGAACGTGGTCTGCGGAATGGTGGCGGGTGCGGGCACATTCGCGATCGGCCGGGCCGCGACCGTTTATTTCATCGAGGGGGCGACCTTGCGCGATGCGAAACGCGCCTTCGTGCAGAACAAGAGGAAGCGAGTCAGCCTACCCGGAAGGAGAGCGAAATCGCTGCCCGAGAAAAGCGCGAAACCGTAGCGTCACCGTCCCGGCAGCGCTGGTCTTTACCGCGGCGTCCCCATCCGAAAAAGGTGGCCTGAATAACTTGTGAATAATTTCGGCATTTCGGTGCAAACTGTTCACCGAACTTTGTGAACAAACTGATCTTTTTCCGCGCGCGCGGCGGTGGATTTCCGTTCTCTCGATGAAGCTCTCCGAGATCGGACACACGCTCCGCGAGATTCGCGTCGCCCCTGTGAAGACGCTCGGGCAAAATTTCCTGCACGATCAGAACCTCGCGCGCTGGATGGTGGAGCAGGCTGAGATTTCCCCGGACGATTTGGTTCTGGAAATCGGGCCCGGTCTGGGTGCGATCACCGGTCCCGCGCTCGCGACAGGTGCCCCGGTTCTCGCGATCGAAAAGGACGGCCGGCTGGCGGGATTTCTCCGAAGCCATTTCGCGGAAAGGGCGCTGCAGGTCATTCACGGTGACGCCCTGGAGTTCGAAGTGCCGGAGCTCTTTCCGCGCGCTCCGGTGAAATTGTTGGGCAACCTGCCTTACTATGTCTCGACCCAACTTCTGCTGCACTATCTGCAGCAGCCCAGCCCTATCACAATTGCTGTGTTGATGTTACAAAAGGAAGTGGCGACGCGTCTGTCGGCGGCGCCGCGTTCCAAAGATTATGGTATTCTCACGCTGATCGTTCAATCACAGTGCCAGGTAGAATATTTGCGCACCGTGCCGGCGAGCGTCTTTGTGCCGCAACCGGAAGTCGATTCCGCCTTTGTCCGCCTGCGGCCGCGTTTGCCTAACGAGTTGCCGGAATTCAATCGCGATCTTTTCGCAGGGCTGGTCCGCCGCGGTTTTTCCCAGCGGCGCAAACAACTGGGAAAGTTGCTCAAGGAACAGTTGCCCGACTGGCCGCGGACTGCGGCGAAAGTCGGCGCCTCCGCGACAACGCGAGCGGAGGAATTATCGCTCGAGCAGTGGATCGCGCTGACGAATCTCGCCCCGCAACCCAGCCTGCGGCTCGCCGGAACGGATCCCGCGGAGGAGTTCACGGTGGTGGACGAAAACGATCGCTTCATCGGGGCCGCGCCCCGGGGTGAGGTGCATGGGAATAACTTGCGCCATCGCGCGGTTCACCTCTTCATTTTCAACCGGGCCGGCCAGCTGCTTCTCCAGAAGCGTTCGCGCTGGAAAGATCGGCATCCCAACGTTTGGGACTCGAGCGCGGCCGGTCACGTCGAGGCGGGGGAAGAGTACAATCGGACCGCGGAGCGAGAGCTGGCCGAGGAACTGGGGGTGGCCACCGCTCTCACGCCTTTGGCGCGCCTGCCGGCTTCGGAAAAGACAGGGCAGGAGTTCATCCGACTCTATCGTGGAGAACACGAAGGACCCTTCAGGCCCGCCGGCGCCGAAATCGATCTCGTGCACTTCTTTGCGCCCGAGACGATCGCAGAATGGATCGCACGGCGACCGAACGATTTCGCGCCCGGCTTCCTGGAATGCTGGTCCGCATATCGCTCGGCCAGCGCGTGCGCCTAACGACTCTGGAGCCTAGCGTTTTTTCTTGTTCGGCTTGGCGCTTTTTTTCGCGGGCGCATTCCTGGCTGCCTTTTTGGCCGAAGACTTTTTGGCGGCCGAAGACGACGCCAGGGTCGTCCGCGCCGGCAGATCGCCCATCACTTCGCGACGATATTTGCGGGCTGCTTTGCGCGCCTGCTCTTTGCCGCCGTAAACGGCGTCGCTGAACATTCTGGTGCCAGTCGACGAGCCGCGCACGAAGTGAACCTGGAAGCCATGCGTCTGTTTCTTGGCGCGCGGCTTGGTGTCGATGCGTTTGATGTTTTGCTCAGAGTCGGGATTGGATCGTTTCCTCATAATTAAAGTGTTTTAGCCTAACGAATTGAGGGTAAGGTCAACTTTTCGGTTATGCAAACGCAGGCGGCACGAATTTGGAATTTTTTTCAGCGCGGCGCGAGCAGCGCAGGCTCGGGCAGATGCCAGCGCGCCGCCTTTTCCTCGTACTGGGCCCGCGGGAGGAGGGCGTAGCAGGGATGGCGCTCGGCCCGCAGCCAGGTGATCAGCCTAACGAGTTCTTTTTCCGCCATCGTGGTGCAACCAGCGGTCGGGCGGGAGACGCCCCGCCGGATATGGAAAAAGATCGCGCTCCCTTCGTGAGGCCGGGGCGGGTCGGAGTTGTGCCGGATTTCGAGCAGCCAGTGGTAGGCGAAGTCGTTATGCCGCATTTTTTCTTTCGCGAACCAGGGCGGTGGATGGTCGGGATCGTCGATTGTGACGAATTGGTTGTAGTCGGGACGGGTGGGATCATCGATCCAGGCATCCGCTTTCGTGACCTGATGAAAAGGAAAATTCGCTCCCGGCGGCAGCTCCGCGTCGTAGGTATAGATTTTGCCGATCCGAAAGACTCCGGCGGGCGCCCGTCCGTCCCACTCTTTTTTGCGAAGCCCCTCTTCGTCCTGGCCGGCCAGTCCGCGCCCCCAGGCGAGCCCGTTTTTGCCAAACAAAACCGGTGTCGCCGCGCCCACCGGTCGCCACGGGCCGGAGCCGGAACGCTCGAAGCGTTGGAGCTGGCCGCGCATCGAATCCCAGTCGGGAGCGATCGCGACGATCAGTTGTTGGCAGTCGTCCGGGACACCAGCGGCATGGGCGCTGCTGGGCAGGAGGAGCAAGGTGGTGAGGAGCAGGAGACAAACGGGACGCATTTAGCGAACTTAGACGCGCGGCCTTCACGATCTGTCCAGCGGAATTCGGAATGAAAAAGAAATTGGCGCCGCTCTGGCTGATCCTGCTTGTCCTCGTCGCTTATGCGCCCGCGTTACGAAATGGTCTTGTGTGGGACGACGAGGCGCTCATTCTGCGCGACCCGCTCATCCGGAGCTTGAACCTGATTGGAGAAGGGTTTGCCCATTTTCTTTTCACCGACGCGACCGCCTCGGATTTCTATCGTCCGATACAGCGGCTGACCTACACGCTGGATTACGCGGCGTTCTTCTTTTCTCCGCTGGGCTACCATCTCGTCAGCATCTTCTGGCATGCCGCCGCGGCGGTGGCGCTCTTCTACTTCGCTGAAGAATTTCTCGCCCGCTGCCAGCTGGAGCCGGCGCGGCGCTTCTGGGTCGCATTTTTGGCGTCCGTCGTGTGGGCCCTGCATCCGATCCAGAGTGCCGCGGTGGTTTACGTGGCCGGGCGAGCGGATCCGCTGGCGGCGGCATTTGGTTTTTCCGCGCTCTATTTCGTCTTCCGAATGTGGCGCGCGACCGGAAACCGGAGATGGGCGCTCGGACTTGCAGCGGGCGGCTGTTTTCTCGCGAGTGCCCTGAGCAAGGAAATGGGTCTGATCTTCCTCCTCATTTTGTTGATCCTGACCGGGCTCGAGCGGCGCCGAGCCGTTTGGTTGGGAGCAGCTGGGTTAATGGTTGGCGTTCTCTTCGCCTACTTGAGCTTGCGCCTCACGGTGGAGCACACTCCGCCGCCGGCTGCGGCGCCGGCGCCGCTGCTGGTGAGGCCAATCATTGCCGCCCGGGCGGTGGCGGAATACGCGGGCGTAATCGTTCTTCCCCGGCACCTGCGGATGGAGCGCGATGTCGCCACCCATCCCCAAGGTTCGACTGCGGCGCGGATGGACATAGCGGCCTGGCGCGAATTGCAAACCCTGCTCGGCCTTGTTTTGATTGCCGCCTGTCTCTACGGCATTTGGCGCTCGCGACGCCGTCCGGCGGTCGCAGTTCCTCTCATCCTGGCGGCGGTCTGTTATCTGCCGATCAGCGGCTTGATCGCGCTGAACGCGACCGTGGCCGAGCATTGGTTTTATCTCCCCAGCGCGTTCCTCTTCCTCGGAGGCGCTGCCGCCTGCGAAACCTCCGGCTGGCCGCAGACGAAAAAGAGGGGCCTTCGAGTCGCAGCCGTCTGCCTAACCATATGGTTCCTCTTCCTGCCGTTGCGGACCTTTTGGCGGACCTTCGATTGGAAGGATCAACGCACCTTTCTCACGCGCACCTTTCGGGACGGTGGCGATTCGGCCCAGATGTGGATCAATCTGGGCGGGCTGGAATTGAACGAAGGGCACCTGGAAGCCGCCCGCGCCGCCCTGGACCGGGCCTTGGCCAAGGAGCCCAACAATCCGCTGGCGCTGCTCAATCTCGCCGCGGTCACGATGAGACAAGGCGATTTCCCGCAAACTCAGAGCATCCTGAAGAAGGTCGTAGAACCACCGGAAATGCGGGCTCGGGCCGAAGAAAGCCTGGTGGTGCTTGAGAACCGGGAGACCGGCCGGGTCAACCTCCTCCGCCTTCGACTGGCCGCCCGGCTCGGACCGCCGAATTGGTCGATCGAAAAGCGCTACGTCCAGGCGCTGACCGATCTGCATTTCTTCGACCGCGCAATCACGGAACTGAAGACTTGTCTCAACGTCGCGCCCTATCGCGCCGAGAGCTGGCAAATGATGAGCGACCTCTTACGCCAGACCGGCCGGCCTAACGAGGCCGCGATCGCCCTGGCAGAGGCGGAAGCGTGTGACGTGCATCTGCACGAACATGGCGCCGCGCAGAAGTTCTAGCCGGCGCTACATCCGCGGACAGAGTTTCTCGCGAACCAATGATGCCGATGAAATTTCTGACCGTCGCCGCTGCTCTGTGCGCGGCCACCAGCCTCTGGGCAGAGTCGCCTAACGAGACCGCGACCCCGCTCCCGAGCCCACCGGTGCCGGCCGGTCCGCGTCCCACCGCGCCCATCAGCCCGCTCGAGGCGAGTCCGGAACCGACCGCCACGGTCACCCCTTTGCCGAGCGCTTCCCCTGCCGGGACGCAGCCGCAGACGACCAACACCGTCGCGCCCAGTCCGTCGCCCACGCCCGGCTAGACGCGGCCCCGTCAGGCCGAAGGCGCGACCTGCTCGACTCGCAGGGTATCGGCGCCGAGGTATTTCATGCCGGACAACCAAAGAAGCCCGGCCAGGAGCATCATTCCTGAGATAACGGCGAAGCCGATATTCATGGTGAAGTGCCCGGAAACGTAACCGATAGCCGGAAAGGCGAGGGCATCTCCGAGGGCGTGAATGACGAGGATGTTCAGCGCAAAGGCGGTCGCGCGCACCGCTGGGAAAGCAACATTGGCGAGGGCGGTGTTGGAGGGCCCGGTGTTGAGGAAACCGAAAAAGACCGCACCAAACAAAAATCCCCAGGCGCCGGGGAAGGGCGTGAAAAGCATGGCGAGAAAAAGTGGCCCGGCGATCAACATCCCGATGCCGGAGACGAGGAAATAGGAACCCGGATAGCGCCGCTGCAAACGATCGGCCACGACTCCGCCGATCAAGGTCGAGAGCAGGCCGGCCACCGCCGTGATTCCGCCAAAGATGGCTGTGGCCGAGGCTGGCTCGCCACGATAACGCAGGTAGGCCGACATCCAAAAGGCGAGGCCACCAAAGGCGAACGTCATGGCGGTTTGGGCGAAACAATTGATGACGTAAGAACGCGTCCGCAGCAGTGCGCGATAATCGGCCCAGTTCGCCCGCTCCTGCTTCTTGCGGTCCGTTCCGCGCCCGCGCGGATCGCGTTGGGTAAAACAGAGCAAGCCAAGCAACAGACCCGGCGGGGTGACCAAATAGAAGGCCCAGCGCCACCCGAGATGGGCATTGATCAAGCCGCCGAGCACGTAACCCAGGGCGCCTCCGACTGGAATCGCCGCGCAGAAAATGGAAAGAACGCGCCCTCGCACAGAGATCGGAAAAAGATCCGCCAGGATGGTGGGCGCAGCCGGGCCGTAAC
>JALYOR010000136.1 GCA_030856765.1 Verrucomicrobiota bacterium
GCGACGCCTGCATCTTCGACGGTCCGCGCTCCACGCCTGAGCTTTCCTTTGCGGTCCGCTATCTGCGCGCTGCGGCGGGGGTGGTCGTGACGGCAAGCCACAACCCCTCGCACGACAACGGCTACAAGGTCTATTTCAGCGATGGCGCCCAAGTCGTTGAGCCGCACGCGGGCGGGATCATCGCCAAGGTGAACGCCGCGGCCGCGCCCGCGCCTGGCGAATCGCATGGCGAGATCAGAACGCTCGGGAGCGAAGTAGACGAGGCCTATATGACACGGCTCGAGACGCTCGTGCTCGACCCGGAGCTCGTACGAGCGCAGCGCGACCTGAAGATCGTGTTCACCCCGATCCACGGGACAGGCGGTATCATCATCAAGCCGATGCTGGAGCGCCTCGGTTTCACTTTCGACGTCGTGGAGGAGCAGGACCAGTTCGACGGGCGTTTTCCGACGGTGAAATCGCCCAACCCGGAAAATGCGGAAGCGCTCAAGCTGGCCATCGATCTGGCGAAAAAGAAGGACGCCGATCTTGTCATTGCGACGGATCCGGATTGCGACCGGATGGGAGTAGCGGTGAAGAGCGCCCAAGGCGAGATGAAATTGCTCACCGGGAATCAGATCGGATCGCTCATCTCCTATTACCGGGCGAAAAAGCTTTTCGAGCAGGGCGTGCTGAACGAGCAAAACGCCTCCCGCGGTGTGATCATCAAGACTTTCGTCACGACCGATCTCCAGAAAGCGATCGCGGAGAAATTCGGGCTGCGCCTGGTCGAGACGCTGACCGGGTTCAAATACATCGGGGCGAAACTGGAGAAATACGAGCGCGCCGTCCGCGAAGAAGCTGGCGCAGACTACCGCGACCTGTCCGAAGAGGAGACGCGCCGGCTGCGCCTGGAGCGCTCGTCGTATTACATCTTCGGCGGGGAAGAGAGCTACGGCTACAGCGGCGCGGATTTTGTGCGCGACAAGGATGCCAACGGCGCGGCCATCATGTTCTGCGAAGTCGCGGCCCACGCCAAGTCGCTTGGCCTAACGATCGACGGATTACTCGACCAGATCTATCGCGAGCTTGGCTTTTACTTCGAGAAGAACGGCGCGCTCACTTTCGAGGGCGCGGAAGGCGCGGCCAAAATCCAACGCCTTCTCGCCACCTACGCGCAGGAACCACCGGAGGAAATGCTGGGAAGCAAGGTGACCTCGATCCGCAATTTCGAAACCGAGACGATTCACGATGTGGAAGGAGACGAGATTCCGAAGGAGAAGATGCTGATTTTTGAGCTGGCCGATCAGACGCGCGTGACCGTGCGAGGGTCCGGGACCGAGCCGAAGATCAAATATTACCTCTTCGCGCAGCGACGTCCGTCGGGGAAGGAGTTCAGCGCGGAGGAACTCGCCGCGATCAAGCCCGAAGTGGAGGAAAAACTCGAGGCTCTCTGGAAATGGCTGCAGGAGGACGCGAAAACGAGGGCCGGCTAATGTGTCCGCGATTGTCGCCGCTTCGCTCTGCGAAGCATGGGAGTCGACTCAGCCGCAAAACCGGTTCGCGCGTCTCCCACAGGGAGGCGGCTACAACGTTTTAACGTCACAAAATCGTGGTCGCTCCTCGACATCTGGTGGTGCGCAGACACAATTGGTGGCGATGGGCGACATCAATCTCAGCGGCGGCGAAATCTCGATCCTGAAGACGATCGGCCTCGGCGGCGGCATGATGGCCGGCGCACAACTGGCCGACCGGGCGGAGGACATGGAGAGCGCGGAATTTCTCGATACGCTCTCCGGTCTCATGAGCATGGGTTATGTCGTGTCGAATAAGGTCAATGTCCGCACCATGGACGACGTGAAGGGCGCCTCGTTTCGCGTGAACCCGGCCTTTGCCCGCGACCTGAAGTCGGCGGTCTATCCCTCCCGGCAAAAGCCGGAGACGGGACGGCGCAAACGGCGCTCCTGATTTTCGAGTGAGCGAAAAATCAGGCAACAAGGGCTGGCGCAAAGTCTGGCCGTGGCTCGCCGCCCTCCTCAGCGGGGTCCTGGTCGTCCTTTGCTTCGCGCCGTTCGATCAAACGTGGCTTTGCTGGATCGCGCTCACCCCGTTGCTGGCGGCGGTCTGGTTTTCCGGCGAAGGCGCGAAGCGCCGCTGGCTGCGCGACCTCTTTCTCGGCTATGTCGCGGGCGCGGTTTTTTTCTGGGGCGTCTTTTCGTGGCTGCACACCGTCACGGTGCCGGGGCTGGTCCTGGTCGGCCTTTATATGGGCGTCTATTTTGCGATCTGGAGCTGGATCGCCGGGTTGCTTCGTCCGCGCGGTTTGCGGCCGGCGCCGATCGTTTCAAAGCGGGGATGGCCGCCGGTTGCGCCTAACGAATTGTCGGCCGAGGCGCGTTCGCCCTGGCTCAGTTCGTGGCGCAATCTCTGGCTCGCCTTTATCCTCGCCGCCACCTGGACCGCGCTCGAGTGGGTGCGCAGCTGGATGTTCAGCGGCTGGGGCTGGAACGGTCTCGGGGTTGCCC
>JALYOR010000222.1 GCA_030856765.1 Verrucomicrobiota bacterium
CGGTGTAGTGCGGACGGTCAGCGCCTCCTTCAGCGCCACACAACCGGCGACAACCGCGATCGCCGCCGTCCCCAGAACCACATAACGCATCTGATTCTCCGCACCGCGCTAGTCATGTCCATTTATCATACGGCCTCTCGCATGGTTAGGCTTTTTCCGTCTGGCACGTTCCAGGTCCTTAAGAGCTCGGAAGAACCACTTCGGCAAGTAGTCCGGCAACGCATCTGGCTGCTCGACGACGAGCCCAAGCATCCTAAAGAACCAAATTCCTTTCGGATTCTGGCCGTCTACGGGGGTACGGACGCGGAGCGTGCGTGTCGCCGCGGGAGTGTCTTGAAAATGCACGAGAAACTCCGTAGCGGGATCATAAAGCTCTAAGAGTCGGACCGGGTCTGTCTGTCCCTCGCGCTGAAAGAAGTCGGCTGGCCCGTAGATCAAACTCGCGGTGCCACACTCATCCCGCTCGACGGCCACAACGCCGCGCCCCTGCCGCTCAAATGCATCATAGGCGAAATAGGCAATGGTCTCCCACTGCTTCAATATACTATCCACGTAATCAGGGACCGCGTTCACAATAGGCCTAACGAAAAACAAGCTCAGCTGCGGCGAGCGCGAGCGCGCGTGGCTGCAGTGGAACGGTTTTGATCATCTGAATCTGGGCAATACGACGGCTCGTCGTCAGCTGAGGGAATGTGGTTAATGACAAGTTTGGGCTGGACGGGAGGCGCGGTCGGAGCGTTGGATGGGCTTCTGATGGGACTGGAAACCAATCCAGCGGAAGGCCCAAGCCGGCATGGACTCGAGCGATGCAGTGAAGTTTACTCCCCCGATTCGGATGTCTGCGTTTTAGGCATTCGCCCACGCCCGGCCGCGCCTTCCGTCCAGCAACAACAACAACATGACAAAAAGAAGGGAACCAAAACTGATGAGCAAAAGCAATCAAAGAGTGGTTCGCAAGATCGCGCAGGATCATCTTCGACGGTCTGAAGGCGGAGTAACCTAGTCTTTGAGCTGATGGCGATCGGTGGCAGCACCGGCCAGAGCGATTGGAGCGCGCCGGCCGAAGGCGGGGCGGAGTAGTTGGGCCCGGGGTCAGCGACCCCGGCTAGTTGAGGCGCCCGCCGTGAATTGGCGGGCGTTTTGCTTTATTGCGGCGGCGACGGTCTAAGACCGGACGGGCGTTCCGGCAGAGGAGCGGACTTGAGCGCGCCGAGACCTGCGCTCTCTGGCCGCCCGAACCCCGGCAATTCTCCCGGGGGCACGCAACTTGCAATGGCGTTGCTTTGACATGGGCGCCGCTTTTCCTATCCTCGGACGCCCTGAGTCTGCCTAACGTGCCCAGTAACCCTCTAACGCCAGCGGTCGAAAACCTCCCGCGCGGTATTCTTCTGCTCGAAGAGTATAGTGCGCTGGGCGTCGCGATCTCGTCTGCGCTGCGCAAGTTTGCTCCGCTCCACAAGATCCAGGTGGCGCACGGTTTCGCCGAGGCGGAGAAGGCTGCGCAGGCGATGCGGCCGGAACTCTTTGTCCTCGATGTCGATCCCCTGCCAAACGGCGAAATCGAGTTCTTAAATCGCCTCAAGACTCAATACCCGGACTCGCGGGTACTGGTGATCGCGGCCGGCAGCGCGCGCCAACTGCGGGTGGAACGGGGGACCGATGGTGCTCTTCAATTCATCGGGAAACCTTTCGACCTGGGGGAGTTTGGCGCCGCGGTGCAGGCTCTGCTCGGTCCCTGGACCACGCCTTCGACCGCTCGTATCCGCGGAACGCTGCGTGATCTCCATCTGCTCGATATCCTGCAGTTGAAGTGCCTCGCCGGCTGCACCGCAGCGATCCGAGTCGAGACGGTGGGTGACAAATCGGGCGAAATTCATTTCCGCAAAGGGCAAATCTGCCACGCCGCCACGGGCGAAAAAGTCGGTCTCCCGGCCCTGGAGGAAATCGTGTGCTGGCCGGGGGCGCGATTGACCGAGACCGAGCTGCGGATACCAGGGCCGTCGTCGATCGAGCAAGCGTGGGATGCGGTGCTGGTGCAACTGGTGCGCAAAATGCGGCGCCTGACGCGGAGGAATCCGCCACCGGCGTTGCCCAAGCCGTCGCCGGTCAAGGACGGGAAGAAAATCCTCGTGATCGACGATACGGAGATGCTGCTCATTTTCGTGGCCGATATTCTGGCGACGGCCGATCAGAACTTCCAGATCACCACTGCCGCGACTGGTTCCGAAGGTATTCAACTGGCAAGAGGTGGTCGGCCCGACCTGGTGCTGCTCGATTACAGCCTCACGGATATGACCGGCGACAGGGTGTGCCGCGCGCTGATCGAGGATCCCGCGACCGCCACCATCCCGATCCTGATGATGTCGGGGCATTTGAGCGAATTAACCAAGACCGCAGAGGAATACGGGAACGTGGTCGCGGCTCTGCCGAAGCCATTTCTCTCCGGCGCGCTTATAAATGCGGTGGAAAGAGTGTTCGCGGCCGGTCCAAGGAAACCGGGACCACCGCCGAAGCCAGCTCCGACCGCGCCACCCGCACCGCCAGCGACGTCGCCACCCCAGGAAGAAGAATCGGCCGCTCCTTCGACAAATGGACACGGCGCCAGTGCGCCTCCAAAATCTGTCCCACCGACGGTGGCCGCGCCATCCGTGGCGGAGGCACCGCCCGCGGCAGTCGAGCCGATCAAGATCCCGACGCCAGGTCTGGCCACGCCAGAGGTAGCGCCGGAGGCGGCAAAGCCAGAGCGGCCGGCTCCACCATCGCCAAATCCTCCGCCAACACCCACTCGTCAAACTCGATCAGAGCCGATGAGCGTAGCGCCGCCACCCGCCGCGGGCGTGACGCCGACGGAGCTGAGCGTGACGTTGGCGCTCAAAGTCGTGGCGCTGCAATTCACCTCCTCCCTCCAGATGGAGACGGCGACCCTCCAACCATTCGATCGAATCGTGTCGGTCAAGATGGGTGAGGCGAAGGAGTTGAGCGGAGTTCCGCTCGAGTCCGGATTTCGCCTGGGCAAGATTGTGCTGGGCGCCAGGGGCCAGATTGAAACGATGCGCCTGGTCCCGACTCGCCAGCCGCCCCAGCTGCCGGTGCCGAGCAGCTCGTTCGCGGTCGGATCGAGCAACTTTCTGCATGCCAACGCGGATTCGAAGCTGAACCTGTCCGCGCCCGCTGCCGCCGCCATGCGCGTGCGGCTGACCGCGCAGTTCGAGTTGCTCTCGGTGGAATTATCAGTCGGATTCGAAGTCGCCGCTGTCCTGCTCAAGGCGAACGCTTCAACCGTCCTGATACGGAACGAAACGGAAAGCGCTGGCCGGCCGTTTGAGCTAGAGGGGCTCATGCTGGACCAATCAGCCGAGGTAGAGAGCCTTTCCGTCAGGGCTGTCTGACGTTCGCGAGCGGCGTGCGCTCTGGCGCTACGAAGCGGAGTGCTGGGCGACGAACTTCCCCAGTTCTTCCACGCCAAAATTGGCCAGCACATCTCCGTCCCAAACCATGGTCGGCGTCTTGGTTTGACCCGAAACTTCCTCTAACTTCGCCATCTGCGCCGGATCGCTCCTTACCTCCACCGGCTGATAAGTGATCTGGTGCTGGTCGAGGTAATCAGTCGCCGCGGCGCAATAGGGGCAGCCGCGTTTCACATAAAGGATAGGAGTGGCCATACCCCCGAATCGGGGCGCAAGCCTCTACCGGTCGCCGAAGTCTGCTCGTTAGGCCGAAAGCGGAGCCGGGCGAGGCCGGAACCAGAGAAAGAGCAAAATCGCGAGCAGAACAAAATCCAAAACCAGGTGCCAGGTGAAGCTAAGCGAGTCGCTCAGCGTTCCGAAGCAGCCGCAGGAAACGTCGATGCCACGTGCCTTGGCGACGATGCTGGCGCCAATAAATCCCAACATGAGGGCCGTGGTCAGCGCCACCGCGCCGTCGAAGAGGCGGTGCAGGATGAGCGCCAGACCGGCGAGCAATTCGAGCCAGGGGAGATAAAACGCTAGTCGGACTGCGATCGGCCAGGAGACAAGATGGTAGTTGTCGATCTCAGTCGCGAAATGGAGAGGATCGAGCAGCTTGACCACGCCGGCATAGACGAAGAGGGCGCCGACGAGGACGGCGAGGATTCGCCTAACGATAAACCAGGACGAGGGCAGCGATCCCGAGGCTTTCATCGATGATGTTTTTCCCACTCTTCCCAGCCGCCCTCGAGCACATAGACATTAGTGAGGCCGGCTTCCCGGCGGAGCCGCTCCGCCACTTCACGGCTGAGGTTGCAGCTCTGCGAGCTGCAATAGACGACTAACTTGCGCTCGGGCGCCCAGGCCGCCAGCATGGGGCGCAGGAGTTCGTCCCAGCGGTCTTCGTTCAACTGCAGCGCACCGTCGATATGCCGGCGCTCAAACTGCGCATCGGGCCGGGCATCGAGCCAGAGAACGGCGCTGCCCCAGCTTTCGGCCTGCGCGAAACTGACCTGCCCGGAATCGACCGGCGGTTGCTGCCATGAAACGAGATTGCGGTAGTAAACGGCCTGCCCGATGGCGGGCAAAAAGGCCAGCCCGAGAAGAAGAAGAACCTGCCGGACTAACGACGAGCGCACGCGCTATTTGCTTGGCTTGGCGGCCCGACTGTCGACCCGGACGTTGGCGTAGAAAGTCTGGGCATTGTCCTTTGGATAATTCGGTTTGATTTTCAAAGCCGCATTGATCGGTCGCCCGCTCTCCTGCGGCGTGACGATGAGGTGAAAGAGCGTGTCGGATTCGCGCTTCACCTCGGTCGCAATCGACTTGTCGGTCGAGGTCACGTTGAGCTTGGTAACCGGAAAGTCGCCACCCACCGTGATGTTGATCGTCTTTGGCTCGAGCGTGTCGTCGGCCGACCAGAAGATGAAAGTCGGGGCAATCTCGAGAAGGGTAGGAATCGTCGCGGTCAGCTTGAGGATGGTCGGGTTGTCCGCCGCCGCATCGGTGGTCACGGTGATGTTCTTTTTCTGCACGCCGCTGCGGCCTCCGATATTGAAAGTGGCCACGATCTCTCCGCTCTCGTTAGGCGCGACCTCGTCCTTGGCCAGGGCCGCGGTGGTGCAGCCGCAGGAAGAATGCACCGAGGTGATCTTGACCGGCTTGTCGCCCGTATTCTTGTATTTGAAATGGGCCACCGCCGTCTTGTCCGACATCGCCGGATGGAGGTCGGCCTCGGTCGATTCCCAGGTGAGGGCGGCGCGCGCGGGAGCGAGGAGGGCGAGGGTGAAGAGGCACTGAATGAAGAGGACGCGAATTTTCATGGATTGAGTTCTAGAAAAAGAAGCCGAAACCAAGGTTTCCGCCAACGGAATCGATGCCGAAGTTCGGCTTCTTGATCTCGGCGTTAGAGATGTGGCGGTAACCGGCCTCGATCACCAACGACCAGCGATCGTTCAGCATGATGCGGGTGCCGCCCACGCCCTGCAGGTTGAACTCCACCGGCAGACTGATGAGCCCGCGCGATTCTTTCTCGCCGATATCGGTGTAGACGCCGCCGGCCCCGATCGTGAGGTAAGGGACGAGCCGGGCGCGCGGCTGGATGAAGTTGTAACGCAGAAAGAGAGAGGCGCCGGCGGTCAGATGGCCCGGGCCTTCCACGATCGGGCCGCCGAAGATTTCGCCGAGAAGCTCGAAGTTACCGGAGAACGGACCGGCCGGCCATGGATCGTTAAGCATGATCCCGAGGCGAAGGCTGTCGACCGCCAGGTCAACCGAGGGGCGGTTGGTATCGGCGCGTTCGAAGAAAAGAAACGCGCCAACCACATTCTGAAACTCCTTCGAACCACCGGCGAAAAAATTGCTCTCCGTCTCCCGGGCCACGGACAAAGGGACGGGCTGCTCAACTTCTGCGCGGACGCCACCAGCGCAGGCAAAGAAGACCAGGACGCTGAAAAAGAGGCTCTTAGTCATCTGCGCGCGATGAAACGCCAGCCGCACAGCGTTGTCAATTAGTCACCCGCGGCATAATGGGTGCGCACGTAGTCGGCCACCGCCGCCCGCCAGTCGCGCGGAGCCTCCCCGGTCAGCCGTTCGTATTTCCCCGTCCCGAGAACCGTGTAAACCGGACGACGGGCCACGAAGTTGGTCATTTGCCCTAACGACACCGCGCCGACCGTCCTCGCGCGCATCGGCAGGCCGTGCTCGTGACAGCAATCGAGCGCCCACTGGGCATACTCCTGCCAACTGCATTCACCGTCATTGGCCAGATGCATAAGCCCGCCGACCGCGTCGGAAGCGAGCAAAGGTCGCAGCCATGCGGCCAGGTCAAGGGTGTAGGTGGGAGTGGAGAACTTGTCCGCCACGGCCGAGACCTGCTCTTCGGTCCGCGCTTTCTTCAAAATTGCATCGACAAAGCTCGGCCGATCCGGCCCGAAAACCCAGGAAACGCGCACGACCAGAGCGCGGTCGTTCGTCTCGAGAACGCGCCGTTCTCCCTCCTGCTTCGATTCGCCATAAACGCTGATCGCCCGGGCCGGATCTTCCTCGGTGTAAGGCAAACGCTTTTCACCATCGAAAACATAATCGGTGCTGATGTGGACGAACCTCGCTCCCTTTTCCGTACAGAGCGCGGCCAGAACCTGCGGCGCTTCCGCATTGAGGCGCAAAGCTTCCCCGCGATGATCCTCGCAATAATCCACGTTCGTTAGGGCAGCGGCGTTGATCATTACGTCGAAGGGAATCGGCGCCAGCGTCGCCCGCAAGACGTCGAGCTGTCCCAGATCGAGCTGGGCGTGCGTGAAACCGCGCACTTCATCGGAGGACGCATATTCGCGGGCCAACGCCGCGCCCAGCCGCCCCCCTGCTCCGATCACCACGATCTTGCGTTTTTCGCTCACCGGCAGGTCGCCCCGTGGCGAAAGCGGTGCGCCTCAGCGCGCGGCCGGCGCGAGCGAAGCCAGGATTTTCTTGAAGCCTTTCTCACTGCGCAACGGAGCCCACGAAGGATGCAAAAGCAATTGCCCGTAGCTCAGGTAGGAGGGCAGGCCCGTCACCTGCTCGAGCGCCTCCAACGCCCTCTCTTTGTCACCCGTCCAGGCATAGATGACCGCAAGATTTTGCAAGAGAAGCGGACCAACGATCGCGTCCTTGCTGGTCGGCAGAAGTTCCACCGCCCGCTGGCCTTCCCGCCGCGCCTCCTCAGCGTTGCCTAACGCCGCGTCGAGCATGCCCAGAGCGGACAAGCCTTCGGCAAAATCTGGTTGACTTTCCACGGCTCGCGCCACCTCCGATCGGGCCGCACGAAACGAGGCGGCGGCCGCCTCCGGATCCTGGCGCATCCGCGCGATCAACCCCTCGCACCACGCCTTGGGATAAGGAACGCCTTCCTCTTGCGCGCCCTTCTCGCTCATCCGCGTCAGGGCCCGATTCGCGCTTTCCAAATCGCCTTCACAAAGAGCGAGCAGGATCCACTGATCGGCGATCGTTTCGCCGGCGGCGGGATTAGCTTTCAGGATGCCCTCGATGGCCCGATGCAGAGGCCGGGTATCAGCGCGCGCATCCAGCTCGATCACCGCGCGCTGGACTTGCAAGGCGGGATCCTGGGGCGCGATCGTGAGCGCCCGGTCGAGCAGATCGCGCATCTCGTCGTAGCGATGGAGCGCGTTACAACTATGAGCCAACTGCTTGAGGAAATCGAGATTGCGCGGACCGAGCTCCAGAGCGCGTTTGAGTTGTTTGGTCGAGCTCTCCCAGCGCCCCTGCCGGCGATCGACATAGCCGGCGAGCAGAATCGGAAAGGGATCGTTAGGCAATTTCCGCATCGCAATGGCCAATTCCTCGCGGGCGCGCTGGTAGTCGCGATAGCCGAAATAGTAGTGGGCGGCCAAAGCGAGATGCGCTTCCCCAAAATCCGGCCGCAACCGCACCGCGGCGTCGACCGCCGCCTGCGCCAGCGCCCGCCGTTTCTCGGACGGGTCGATCCCGTAGAAATAGATTTGGTCCTGCGCGCTGGCCAGTTGGCAGTAAGCGAGAAAGAAGGAGGGGTCGCGCGCGGTCGCCTCGTCGAGGAGACGGGCCGCTTCGACGAGGTTCTCCAGCCCGCTCGATTCAAGAGCGACGCGCGCGATCATGGCTTTGGCGCGCACATAGAGGTCGTAGGCGAGCAGATCGGTCGTCGGTCGATCCTCGATCTGTGCCTTCTCCTCCGGCGTGAATTTCGCGGCCAACTGGGAAACGATCTGCTCCGCGACCTCGGTTTGGATGCTAAAAACATCAGCCAGGTCCCGATCGTAACTCTCGCCCCACGCCTGAGTACTGGTCTGCCCGTCGACCAGTTGAACGGATACCCGCATCCGCCCGCCAGATCGCTGGACACTGCCTTGGAGGAAATAGCGTACCCCAAGCGCTTCGCCGATCTTCACCAGATCGAGATTAGCCCGATCTCGAAATTTCATCACCGAGGTGCTGCTGATCACTTTTAAATCCGCCACCTTGTTCAGGTGAGTGATGATCTGGTCCTGAACGCCATCGGCAAAGAAAGCGTTCTTGGGATCGTCGCTCAGGTTTTGCAGCGGCAGAACCGCGACACTTTTGACTGGAATGACCGGCGCACCGGCAGAGTTCGATCGCCAGAAGATCAAACCGGCAGCGGCGACGGCCGCGACGAAGAGGCAGGCAGCGGCCGCCAGCCAAAGATAGCGCCGCCGCTTGGTCCCAGCCTTGCGTAAGCCATCGGCTGACGCATCCGCATCCTGCAGCTTGAGTGGCCGGTTCGGGTTTCCAATCGGGCCGTTGTGGAAGTTCACCAGATGCACCCTGGCCCCGTGCTTGACCACACACTCGCCGAGATCGTGCAGATGCGGACGCCAGTGACTGTACTCAGCCAGATCGTCGGCCAAGCGCTTGGAAAGGAGAATGTGCCCGCCGTCCCCGCAATCGAGAATTCGCTGGGCCACATTGAGGCCCGCCCCGGCGACGTTAGGGCGATCATTCACGTCGGTGATCTCATTGACCGGCCCGCTATGCGCTCCCATGCGGACCTGAATATCCGGGTGGTCCTGCAACGCCTCGCTGATCTGAACGGCGCATTGCAAAGGCTCCTCGGGACTGCGGAAAAAGAGCAGCACCATGCCATCGCCGGTCGGAAGCCGAAGCGCCTTTCCTCCCGCAGCGGCGGCGCAGGAACACGGAGTGTCGCGGACGATCTGGTTCAGCCGTTTGAGGAGCTCAATCTGTTCGTTGACGAGCCGTTTCGAATAGCCCACCACGTCGATCGACAGGATGTGCGCTATCTCGGGTTCCAGATTCTGATCCTCAGGGGACATCGCGACGCTGCGCCTCCTTCCACAGTGCTTCGCAAAGTCGCCACATGTCCTCTTATTGTCGAGCGATTTACCGCTCCTGCTGCGTCGCCTTTCCTCCGGTGGTCACATCCCCAAGGTCGACGTCCGGCGCGGTTTGCGAAGTGGCAAAGGCCGCGAGATTCAGAACGATCATGATCAAGGCAAAGAGATACATTCCCATGGCGAGCCCAATCCCAGCGTGCATCACGCAGACCGCGCCCAAGATCCATCGGCGCGACCAGGGCGGCCAGATCAGGAAAGCGTAGCCCATTTCGACGAGACAGACCGAAATACCAAGCATCGGCAGAATTGGTTTCCAGGAAGCAACCAGGCCGATCGGTAGAACGTCGAACGGCGGCAGGGTGAGCGCACGCCAAATATTCGAGCCATCCCACCAACCCCGACCCAGACATTTCGTCAGGCCACTAAAGAAATAGATCAGACAAAGGTGCAACTGCAGGACGTGGCGATGGAACCCGAGCAGGCTCGGATCCGCTATCGACCTTCGGCGGATCGCCCAATCCAGAGAGAATCGATCCGGTAAGGGCGCAATCATCAAGTAGAAGAGACCGATGGTGATGAAGTTATCCGCGCCGTAAGAGAGCAAGCCTCCACTTTTGGCCGCGGCGAGGTGCAGCAACCAGGCCACGATGGCAGCCGGGCGGAAAAACAGGCCCATAATGAGCAGGCACCCCGAGCCAAGCAGCAGCGCCCAAGCGGTGGAAAGACACGCGGCGGCACCGATACCCCAATGCCCGCCAACCGAGAGCGCCCAGCTTAGGCGTGGAATCAATGGGCTCTGCGTCGAGAGCAGCGCTTCGAAAAGTCCTTGGTTGTCCAACCCGCCGCTCTTCCCCCCGAAGAGATAGCTCCAATTCTCCCGCAAGGCGAAGGCGTAGATCATCAAAACAACGCCTAACCCGATTCTAAGGATAGCCCGCCAATCACCGCAATCAGCGGAAAAGAGGAACCCTAACGCCCGGCGTTTCCAATTCACGGAGTCGGTTTCGCCGCGACCGGTTGGTCTCGTCCAAAGTCATAAACGTAGAGGCATCGAAACGTCCTCTCCCGCTTCCCGGCAGAATACTCCTCGACCGTAGGTGGAGCGATAGATCCGAGAAAAGCTCGGATCGAAACAACCTCCGGGTAACGTCGCCAGGTCGAGCGAACCAGCATCCTAACTAACGCTTCACGCCATGCGTCGTGGTCCGTCCGCCCGATCTCTTCGACCAAGCTACTGAGGCGTAGTTGCTCTTCTTCCCCAGCAAGCGCCGGAGTTTCGTATTCAACGCGACCGTCCGAATAACGGCATTCGAAGACTAAGGCGTGAGTTTTCGGGACATTGGGGGCGAAGTAGCCGTAGCCCGCCTCAATCCCGGAGACATTTGTATAAGTAGCGAGTGCGTGGCCGGCCCAGCTTCTGCCGCCGAGACCAGCCTCCAAGAATGC
>JALYOR010000237.1 GCA_030856765.1 Verrucomicrobiota bacterium
CCCCGCGCGACGCAGCAGATCGCCATTCGAAAGTCGCAAATCGAAAAATTTCTTGGGCCCACCAGGATTCGAACCTGGGACCAAGGGATTATGAGTCCCCTGCTCTAACCGCTGAGCTATAGGCCCGGGTGTGTGACGAATAGAAGCACGCGCAACGAAAAGGGCCAACCAAGAAAGCTATCCATGTGGCCTCTGAACGATCGGCACGCCCCCTGCTGGAGGAGCTTCAGCGAGTTTTCCACTGGAGTTTTGCTCTCCGCACTGGATAGAACCGATCGTTTCCATTATGTCTCATCGCCAGAAATCACGGGCCGGGCGCCGGCGCATTGTCCTGAAATTCGGCTCGGGCACCCTGACCCGTCCGAACGCCTACGGCTTGGACTTGAAACAATTTGCCCGCCTCAGCGCTGAAGTCGCTGCCCTCATCCACCACGGCCACGAATGCGTCACCGTCACGAGCGGTGCCGTCGCCGCCGGGATCGGAGCCCTCGCCCTCACCGAGCGCCCGACCGATCTCGCCACCGCTCAGGCGAGCGCCGCCGTTGGTCAGTCGAAACTAATGCGCGCCTATGAAAACGCCTACGGCCGCTACAAGCTGAACGTCGCCCAACTGCTCCTCACCCACAGCGACCTCGACAGTTGCATCCGCCGCAACAACGCGCGCAACACCCTCGAACACCTTCTCGCGATGCGGAACGTCGTCCCAATCATCAACGAAAACGATTCCGTGGCGGTGGAAGAATTGCGCTTTGGCGATAACGACCGCCTCTCGGCCGAAGTGGCCACCCTGGCTGAAGCCGATCTCCTCATCATTCTCACCCAGGTCGACGGACTCCTCGACTCAGAAGGCAACGTGATTCCCCTGGTACGCGATATCGATCGGGTGAAAAAACTGGCTAACGGCAGCAAGGGGCGTTTCTCGGTCGGCGGCATGATTTCGAAGCTGGAAGCGGTCAAAATGGCCGTCGATGCCGGCATCACCACCATCATTCTCAACGGCCGACACCCCAGGCGGATCGCCGCCGCCGTGGCCGGCGAAGTGATCGGCACGCGTTTCGCCGCCAAGCGCCACCCGCGCGCCTAACGACAGAGAGGCGACCAACGCGGAAAGGGACTCGCAGTTCTTTCTCTTCAGGGCGAGACTAATTGAAGGTGGATCTTAAGGCTCAAATTCTCGATTTCGGTCAACGCGCCCGGCAGGCGTCGCGTGCTCTCGCGCGATTGAGCACCGCGCAAAAGAACGATGCACTGCGGGCCATGGCCGATGAAATCGTCGCCCAATCCGATCCCATTCTGGCGGCGAATGAAGAGGACCTGGCGTCGGCGCGCAGTCGCAACCTGCCGGGCGCGATGCTCGATCGCCTCACTTTGGACAAGGCCCGGATTGAGAAAATGGCGCACGGCGTTCGGCAGGTGGCCGACCTACCCGATCCGGTCGGCGAAGTGATGCGCGAATGGACCCAGCCTAACGGCATTCGCATTGCCAAAATGCGCGTCCCGATCGGCGTCGTCGGCATCATCTACGAATCGCGGCCTAACGTCACCAGCGACGCTGCGGTCCTCTGCACCAAGACGGGCAACGCCACCATCCTGCGCGGCGGCTCGGAGTCGATTCATTCAAACGTCGCCATCGCCCAGGCCCTGCAGGCCGGCGGAGCGAAGGCGGGCTTGCCTAACGATAGCATCCTGCTCATCCCGCGAACCGAGCGCGAAGCCGTCCGGCACATGGCGGAAATGGATCGCTACATCGACCTCATTGTCCCGCGCGGCGGCAAGGCCCTCATTGAAGCCGTGGTCAGTGTCGCCCGCATGCCGGTGATCAAACATTCCGACGGCATCTGCATCGTCTACGTCGACCAAGAGGCCGATCTGGAGATGGCCGCCAACATTGTGGTGAACGCCAAGGCGCAGCGGCCCGGGGTCTGCAACGCGATTGAGACCGTCCTCGTGCATCGCGCGGTCGTGGCCGACTTTTCGCGGCTCCTCGCGCCGCGGTTGGCCGAGAAATCAGTCGAGCTGCGCGCCGATCAGGCCGCCCACGCGGAATTCTCCGCGCTCGGTTATTCGTCCCTCAAGCCTGCGCAGGATGAAGATTGGTCGACCGAATTTCTCGACTACATCCTGGCCGTGAAAACGGTGGCCTCGCCTAACGAAGCGATCGCGCACATCGATCGCTTCGGTTCGCACCACAGCGATTGCATTGTCACCGGGAACGAGGAGCTCGCGGAACGCTTTCTGCGCGAAGTCGATTCCGCGACGGTTTATTGGAATGCGTCCACTCGCTTCACCGACGGCAGCGAGTTCGGCTTCGGCGCCGAGATTGGGATCAGCACCGATAAACTCCACGCTCGTGGTCCGATGGGCCTGGAGGAATTGACGACCTACAAGTACGTCATCCGCGGCACCGGGCAGATCCGGAAATAACTGCAGAGAGCGCAGAGGATCGTCACTCCATCCGCAGCGCCGTCATCGGTGTCACCCGCATGGCACGCCGCGCCGGCAGAAAACAGGCGAGCAACGCCGCCGCTCCAAGCATGACGCTCGAGGCAATCAACGCCACTGGATCGCTCGGGCTCACCTCGTAAAGCATCTTCGCCAGCACCCGGCCGAGGCCGAGCGCCAAGAGCAATCCAACTCCGAGCGCGAAGGCGGTCTGCAGTGCCCCCTGCCTCATGATGAGCGCGAAGACATCACCGCGATCCGCTCCAAGCGCCATGCGAATCCCGATCTCACGCGTGCGTCGTGCGACAGAGTAGGCTTTCACGCCATAGACTCCGACCACCGCGAGCAAAAGCGCCACTCCTCCGAAGATGCCGAAGAGCACCGCCCCGAAACGAATCGCCCAGAGCCCGACATTCTTATCCACAATGTCCTCAAACGGATCGATCCGCAGAATCGGCATGGCGGGATCGACCTCGCGGAGAGTCTGCCGCAGCGTCGGGATCATCGCGCTGACCGCCGCGCGATCGTCGCGCGCCAGGCGCACCTGCAGGACCACACCCCCGCTATAAGCCTGCGCAAACGGGGCAAAAATCCGGCGCGGCATTTCATTACCGAGCACCTCATGCCGATGCGGGCTCACGATGCCGACAATCGTGAAGTCGTTCGCCGAACCGTCGCTTGGCGGAGTGGTGTAGCGCAGATGCTGCCCAAGCGCGTCGCCCTTCGGAAAAAGCTTCTTCGCCATCACCTCATCGATGATTAAGACCGGCGGCGAATCCTTGCGTTCCGTTTCTGTCTCGGTGAAATCACGGCCGCGCAGAAGCCGTACCCCGATCGCGTCAAACCAACCCGGCGTGACCGCGGTGAAGATACCGCCTGCGCCCGCCTCGGGAGCGTTTGGATCCGTCTTGGCCACGACCGCGTCGTCCAACCGCATCACGCGCCGGGCATTCGTGATGTTCCCGTAAGGCAGCATTGTCGTGAGGGCAGCGGCCTTCACCCCGGGCAGCGTGCGCACTCGATGAACGGCCGCAAACATCGTCCGGCGCGCCGCGTCCTCATCCTCGCGGCCTAACGTGAAGTCCATCTCCGCCGAGACTGCGCCCGCGCGATCAAAACCCGGATTCAGAGCGCCCGCTTTGAGCGCCCCGCGGAAGAAGAGCCCCGCGCTGAAAAGGAGGGTGAGAGAAAGGGCGATCTGGACCATTACGAGCAGGTGCCGCGGAGCGAAAAAGCGATTCAGTCTCCCGACGTGCGCCGGCTCGCCCACCTGTTGTTTGAGGTCGTTGACCAGGTCGGCCCGGGACGCTTTCAACGCGGGCCCGAGGCTGAAGAGCATCGTTGCGATCAGACAGATCAGGAAGGTGATGGAGAGCACGATCAAATCGGGCCGCAACGCCACCACGATGGAGAAATTGAGCGAGCCGAAGAGATTCCCTAAGGATCCAAGGAGGAAGTCGTTACTCCAGTAGCTGATCAGCAAACCAAGCGCGCCGCCGAGGAAAGCGAGGAGGAATCCTTCGCAAAGCAGTTGCCTGACGATGCGCCAACGACTCGCCCCCAGGGCGAGGCGGAGCGCAATCTCCTTCGCCCGATTCGCCCCGCGCGCCAGGAGCATATTGGCGAGATTGAGACAGGCGATGAGCAACACCGCCGCCGCCATCGCAACCAACATAATACCGATCAGACCCATCGGGCCGTCGTCCGAGGGCGTCGTGCTGATGCTGAAACGCGACGGGGACTGGATTTGCAACTCCCGCAGGCCGGTTGAATCCGGCGGCTGGACCGCGGACAGCCGTTTCGCGAGCGCGGGCAGACGCGCCTTCGTGGCCTCGATCGTTAGGCCGGGCTGCATCCGCGCCACCAGGTTGAGCGTGTAATTCTTCGGCGAGGTGAGCGGCAACTTCCCGCTCGTGTCGCTAAAGGCCGAGCCGAGCCTGGAGTAAACACCCAGCGGCAGCCAAAGGTCCGGCGCGAGCAAGGCGCTCACCCCGGAGAATCCTTCCGGCGTCACCCCGATCAGCGTATAGGACTCGCCATTCATGGTCAGCGGTTTCCCGATGAGATCGGCGCGACCGCCCAGTTTCTTCCAATAGGGATAGCTCGCCACCACCACCGGAATGCTGGCGTCAGGCCGGCATTCCGCCTCGTCATAAAAGCGCCCGATTGCCGGTTTTACGCCCATGAGCGAGAAGAAATTCGACGACGACAGGAAAACGAAGCTGCGCCGCATGCCCTCGTCGCGCCCAATGCCAGCGACCGCGAACTGCATCGCGGCCACCTCTGCGAAGAGGTCGTTACGCTCCCGCAGGACCGAGAATTCGTTGTAAGTAAACGGCCGGTAATCGTGCGCCGCGCCCTGCCGCGCCGTGAAGACATTCACCACCTCCGCCGGCCGCAGCGGAACCACCGGCTTCAGAATTACGCCGTTAACGAGCGCAAAAATCGCCGAGTTCACGCCAATGGCGATCGCGAGGGTAAGAATCGCGATGGCGGTAAAACCCGGTGCCTTGATCAACTGCCGAAAAGCGAACCTAAAATCCTGGATCATCGCCAGTGAGATGCCGCCGGCGAGATGTTTGGATTCACAAATGTTTTGCGGTTGCGCGCGGAGCGACGCGCCGGACTTTGGACACACCATGGGAATTCCAATTCAAAATCTGCACATCGGGATGCAAGTGCGCCATCCACGTTACGGCCTCGGGACGATCAAGGCGCTCACCGAGCACACCGCCGACATCACTTTTGACGACGCGCCCCGCACCGTCGATCCCGCAACGAGCGACCTCGCCGTCGCGGAGCCGACCGCCAGCCTAACGGAAATGGAAATGCCGCTCGCGAGCCTGATTCGCCAGACTGCCCAGGCGATGGTCGATGCTCTTGGTTTGGAGAAACCGGATCAGTTAGTGGAAGGCCTCGCCACCCGCTGGGAGCGCGGCACTTTAGTTATGAAGTCAGCCGACGAATCGCTCCAACCGAAAGAAGTCCCCCTCGAGACCTTCTTCCACAAGATTGTTATGATCCGCAACAACCTGCGCGTTCTCGAGCAAAAGGTGAACGCGAGCGAGAAGCTGAGCGACGCCGATAAGTTCGACCTGCAGCAATACATCACCCGCTGCTACGGCTCGCTGACGACCTTCAACGTCCTCTTTAAGAATAAGGAAGATCAGTTCGGGACGAAGTGAGTGACGCCAGTGAAGTCGCGCCGCGCTTTTTGATAGCTGTCATCCTGAGTCGCGTAGACGACGAAGGACCTCGCAACTGCAACAGGCGTTTCCTCCCTATGATAAACTCTCCGATTGCAACTGAGAGGCCCCTCTCCGCGCTTCGCCGGATCGGGATGACAAGGCGGGAGAGGAGGCCCATTACTTTACAAACACTGTCTTGGCATTCATGAACTCACGGATGCCTAACGAGCTCAGCTCGCGTCCGTAACCCGACCGCTTGATTCCCCCAAACGGCAGGCGCGGATCCGAGGCCACCATCGCGTTGATGAACACCATTCCGGCCGCCAGCTCGTCCACGAAAAGTTCCTGCTCCTTCTCGTCGTTCGTCCAGGCGCTCGCCCCGAGTCCAAACGGGCTGTCATTCGCCAGCGCGATCGCTTCGGCCGCATCCTTAACTCGAAACACCAGCGCCACTGGCCCGAATACCTCTTTCCGATAAGCCGGTGCCGACTCCGGGATCTCCGCCAGCACCGTTGGCGGATAGAAGTTCCCCTCCCCTTCCATCGGCTCGCCTCCCGTCAGCAATTTCGCTCCCGCGTCGATCGACTTCCGCACCTGGTCATGCACCTCGTCGCGGATCGCCCGCGTCGCGAGCGGCCCGAGCTCGGTCGCGTCTTCGAGGGGATCGCCCACCTTGAGCGCCTTCATCTTTTCGACGAACCGCCTAACGAACTCATCATAAACACTCTCCGCAATCAGAAAGCGTTTCCCCGCGATGCACGATTGCCCGTTGTTCTGCGTCCGCGCCGTGACTGCGGTCGAGATCGCCGCATCGAGATCCGCGCTCGGCATCACGATGAAGGGGTCACTTCCGCCCAGCTCGAGGACGCATTTCTTGATCGCCCGCCCCGCCGTCGCCGCCACCTCGCTTCCGGCACGATCGCTCCCGGTCAAAGTCACCGCCTGCACCCGCTCGTCCTCTATAATCGCCGTCACTTTTTTCGAGCCGATGAGGAGCGTCTGGAAAACATCTTTTGGCAGTCCCGCACGCCGCCAGAGATCCTCTATCGCGAGCGCGCACTGCGGCACATTCGCGGCGTGCTTGAGGAGCGCGACATTGCCGGCCAGCATAGCCGGCGCGGCAAAGCGAAAGACCTGCCAAAGCGGAAAATTCCAAGGCATGATCGCGAGCACCACGCCGAGCGGCTGCCAGCGCACCGAGCTGTGTGCCGCCGCCGTCTGGATCGGCTCTTCCTCCAGAAATCGCACACCATTCTCCGCGTAATAGCGACAGCCCAGAGCGCATTTGCGCACCTCCGCTCGGGCCGCGTCGATCGGTTTCCCCATCTCCAGCGTCATGGTGCGCGCGAGTGTCTCCACCTCCGCCTCGAGAAGATCGGCCACTTGCAGCAAGACCGACGCGCGTTGCGCGAATGAACCTTGCCGATACCTGGCAAATGCCCGTGCCGCCCCCGCCAGCTTCTTCTCGATCTCCTTCGCCGAGAGTTCCGCAAACTCCCGTATCGTCTTCCCGGTCGCCGGATTTATGGATGCAATCGCCATCACTCAGTGAACAACGACAAGCGCAACCTGACAACGATCAGGCCACCGCGCATTTCTGCACGGTCGTCCATGTCCGGCTCGTGACCTCTTTGCCAAAGGCTTTCTCGATTAACCTCATAAAGGTCGCCGGCTGCTCGCCGGGCAGATAAGAAGTGAAGGCCTCTCTTCCAACAACACTTAGGATTTGAGCCCCGTCGGATTCGAACGGAAGAGCCAGCTTGGAAAGCTTCGGTTCCCGCAGGAAAGTAACCACCCGCTTAGCCGACGGCGGCTGCGGTGACGTCGCGTAGGGATCAGTGACGAGTAGATTTTGCAGATCGTCAGTCCTGCGAATGATCGCATGGAAGGTGCGGCCAAGCGACTTCTGCATGGCCGCCTCCGCCTTCCGCTCGAGCGAAGCTTCCGAGCTCGAGCGAGCATCAAAGACGACATTGCCGCTCGACAGAACGGTTCTGACATTCGCGAAGCCAGCCTCTTCAAAGCAACGCTTGAGATCTGGCATTTTCGCGTTCATCGGGGTCACCCCGCGGAGGAAGGCTACGTATCGAGGCATGGAGATTTCGGTCGCGACCCGTTATTCGCCGATTTCGTCACGATCATCAAGCGGGCGCGTAGGGCAAGAGTGCGAGGGACCGGGTCGCGGCCGCGTTTGCTGGGCCGTCGAAAAGGTAACAACGACGTTACCTTTCTCTGCTCGTCCGAGGAATTGCATGTCCTACTTTGCCTTTATGAAGAAGCGCAGCGCTGCAGTGATTTGGTTTGAAGCCGCGGGAATTCTGGCGGTTTTTGGTTTGATGATTCCGTCCGCCCGCCATTTGATGGCGGGGAACGGCCAGAGGAAACAGCTAGGGCCGCCTTTCACCTATCAGATTCTATCCACCAGTCCGGAAGCGCCGGAAGCACTGCGCTTCTTTACAACGGCGGTGAAGACTGACTCCCAAGGCAAGATTATCACCGGCCCTAACAATGACCCGGTGAAAAATATTGTCGGACCGGAATCAGCGGGTGAGCGCGGGGGGTTGGAACGCTTCACCAAGATCATGTTCGGCGCCGGTTACATCGACGGCCGGCCCGACCCCGGGAAGCGGATCGATCCGAACAATCCGCAGGTGAGCAGCGGTAACCAAAAATGGCCTAACCGTCCGCAGCCTTTCCGCAGCCAGCCGCGCTCGCTCGCGCTCACGCCGGATGGCAAGAAGCTCTATGTCGCCTTGCCTGGCCGCGAAGGTTATCCCGATTGGCGCATCGCGGTCGTCAGTACCACGACCCGCCAGGTCACCAAGTGGCTCGATTTGCGGCCTCCCGGCCTGGTCGGTGGCCTCCGCCCGATCAGCGTGAAAATGGCGCCGGTGAACACCGCCATTTATCGCAAGCCCTACGCCGTGGTGCTCAATCAGTACAGCAATTTCGCCACCGTCATCAATACGGCCACTGACACGGTCCTAGGTGATTTCCTCATCGGGCCTTACGCGGAGAAGGCCCGCTTTAATGCCACCGGCACCCGCCTTTATGTCACTGATCGCTTTAAAGA
>JALYOR010000239.1 GCA_030856765.1 Verrucomicrobiota bacterium
CAATTAACCTTCGCCCTCGAGATCGCCTCCATGCAGCTCACGCCCACCTTCAAGATGAGCGGGCTGCAACTCAAACCGATGTCCAAAGTGGTCTCGATGCGCCTCGCCCCGTCGCAGGATCCGCAGCCGCCGATGAACTTGCAGGTCACCTTCGAAGTGGCCAAGATCGATCTCTCCGACGGTACGATCGGCACCATCCGTCTCACCCCTTCGGCGCAGCAAAAACCGGCGCTGATCAATTCGCCCTCCTTCGCCATTTCCGGTCTTGAGCTGATGGCTGGTTCTGGCGCGGCTCCGGTCCAGCTGACCCCTTCTCATCAGGAACAAGCGTCGGTGCAACTGACGGCGGAATTTCAGATCGCGGCAATCGAATTCACTCCGCTCTTCGAGATCGCGACCATCGTCCTCACTTCGACCTCGAAGAAAGTCTCGATGCAATTGCCCGGCGCCGGACCGAGTTCAATCGACAGCGCACCGGTCTTTGAGATCGAGAACGTGCAGGTGAGCGGCGGCGGCAGCGAACTGGGACTGATCCAGGTCACTCCGGGCCGCGCCTAACAGCGCGAGAACGCGGTAAAAGGTCGTTCGGCGGAAGCGCCCAACATTCCATTTCGTCATCCCTAGCCCGCGAAGACGGCGAGGGATCTCGCCGTGGCAATGGGCGCTCGCACTTAAAAAACAAGCCGAAATTTCGGGGAGCCAGATCCTTCACCGCGCTCTGCCGGTTCAGGATGACGTTGAAGGCAGGAAGCGCGGCGGGCGTTACTTGAAGCTCTTCCAGTTAAGCGAGCGCAGTTGTTTGGGCAGAAACTCGCCGTTTTTCCGGATGAGTTTGCCGTCGAAGTAGACCTCGCCGCCGCCGTAATCCTTGCGCTGGATGCTGACCATGTCCCAGTGCACCTGGCTGCGGTTGCCGTTATCGGCTTCCTGGTAGGCCTGGCCGGGAGTGAAGTGGAAGGAGCCCGCAATCTTCTCGTCAAAGAGAATGTCGCGCATCGGATGCATGATGTAGGGATTGCAGCCTAACGAGAACTCGCCGATGTAGCGCGCGCCGGCGTCGGAATCGAGGACCGCGTTCAGTTTCTTCGTCTGGTTGCTCGTCGCTTCCACGATCTTGCCGTCACGAAATTCGAGCCGGATGCTGTCGAAGGCGGTACTCTGGTAGACGGTCGGCGCGTTAAAAGTGACGTGGCCTTGCACGCTCTCCTTCACCGGGCAGCTGAAGACTTCGCCGTCGGGAATGTTGCGATCGCCCCCGCAGATGATGGCCGGGATGCCCTTGATGCTGAAACGCAAATCAGTCTCCGGACCTTTGATCTGCACCTTGTCGGTTTTTTCCATCAGCTTTTTCAAGGCCTTCATCCCCGGCTGGAGCTTGCGATAATCGAGGGTGCAGACTTTGAAGAAGAAATCCTCGAAGGCCTCCGTGCTCATCCCGGCGAGCTGCGCCATGGCCGGCGTCGGCCAGCGGAGCACGACCCACTTGGTCTTCTGCACCCGCTGGTCCTGCAGAGGACGCAGCTTTTTCGCGACCAATTTCATTTTGTCGATCGGCACGTCGGCCAGCTCGCTGATGTTGTTGCTCCCGCGGATCGCGATGTAGGCATCCATTTTCTTCATCCGGGCGAGCTCGTGCGCGGCGGTCAGGTCGAGCTGGCGGGCATCGATCCCGAGCGCGAGCTCACGGGTCACCCGGGCGTTCTGCAATTTCACGAAGGGCACTGCTTTGCTCTGCCGGGCGGCGCGGATGAGGGCGATGGTCATCTCCTCGGGCGCGTCGAAAGCTTCGATCAAGACGTTCTCGTCGCGCTTGAGATTGGTGGAATAATTGACCAGGACGGAGGCGAGTTTGTCGAAGCGAGCGTCTTGCATAGACGTCTATCATTCCACTGCGGGTGTGTGATGCAAACTGGACGAGCGGCCAAACTCACCCGCGTTGTAGCCGCGCCGCGAAAGCGCCATCGATCCCGTCGCGAAATGGCCACGATCGCTCCGATGCGGTGAGGCGAAAACCCGGCAGTTCGCGCAGAAATGCTTCCACCACGTCGTCATTCTCTTCCGGCTCCAGGCTGCAGGTGCTGTAGACTAACGAACCGCCCGGCCGCAGGAGTGGCGCCACCGCGCGCAGGATCGCCAGTTGCTGCTGCGGCATGCGAATAAAATCCTCCGACCGCAAACGCCAGCGCACATCGACCCGGCGCCGCATCACGCCGGTATTGCTGCAGGGCACATCGACCAGAATCTTGTGGAAGGAACCCTCGGCCAGGCCGGCACTGCGAACGGAATCGGGGTTCCGCCAATCGCAAGGCACAAGGCGGGCATTCCGGACGCCCAGCCTGACGAAATTCTCCCGGACCCGTTCGAGGCGGTGCTCTTCGCGATCGGCGGCCACGAGCTCGCCTTGATTTTGCATCATCTCTGCGAGGTAGGCGGCTTTCCCGCCGGGCGCGGCGCAGGCATCGAGCAACGTTTCTCCGGCCGTCGGGCGGAGCAACTCGCAGGCGAGCGCCGTGCTCGGGTCCTGCAGGTAGCAATCGCCCCTGGCGAGCGCGACCCCGGGCGCCGGCAATTCGACGAAATTTGCTCGATCGGGCAATGGCACGCTCGCCGGGTAACGAGAGAGGAATTCGGGCGCGCTGACTTGGAGAGCGTTGATCCGGGCGTAATTGGTCGCTGGCCGATTGTTCCAGCGGCAAAGCTCGAGCACCTCATTCGCCGCGTAATGGCGCGACCATTTATCGATCAGGAAGGCCGGGGTGGAAAAGCGCACCGCGAGCGGTTGCGCCTCCGCCGCGTTCGTTAGGCTGGCCTGCTCCCGGAGGGCACGGCGGAGAATCGCGTTGATCAGTCCGCGGGCGCGGGGCCCGGTGAGCTCGACCGTTTCAAAAACCGCGGCATGTGCGGGCGTCTCGAGAATCAAGACCTGGTAGAGCCCGAGCCGCAGGAGATCGCGCGCGGCTGGAGCGACGCGTTCGGTCCGGAGCCGTCCGATCCAGAAGTCGAGCAGGGTGAGATTGCGCAAGACGCCATAGAAAAGCTCGAGGGTGAAGGCGCGATCGGACGAGCTCAGGGTGCTGGCGCCGAGCAATTCCGCGGCGATTTTATCGGCGAACTCCGTTCTCTGGCGCCAGCGTGCGAGCGCGGCGAGAGCGAGAGCACGGCTGGAATTCATTGTGGAGCAAGTCTTCCGCAGCCCGGTGCAACTACGCAAGAGCGGGCGCCTCGCTTTCTCGCGCGACTGTAGCCGGGGACGCTGTCCCCGGC
>JALYOR010000291.1 GCA_030856765.1 Verrucomicrobiota bacterium
CCATCACGGTGGAAGAAGCCAAGTCGATCGAAACCAGCCTCGACGTGGTCGAAGGCATGCAGTTCGACAAGGGCTATCTCTCTCCTTACTTCGTCACCAACGCCGAAGCGATGGAAGTGGTCCTCGATAACCCCTACATCCTCATTCACGAGAAGAAGATCTCGAGCTTGAAAGACATGCTTCCGCTCCTCGAAAAGGTCGCGAAAGCCGGTCGTCCGCTCCTCATCATTGCGGAAGACGTGGAAGGCGAAGCGCTCGCGACTCTGGTCGTGAACAAGCTCCGCGGAACGCTGCAAGTCGCAGCCGTCAAAGCCCCGGGCTTCGGCGATCGTCGCAAGGCGATGCTCGAAGATCTCGCCGTCCTCACGGGCGGTCAGTGCATCACCGAAGACCTCGGTATCAAACTCGAGAACGTTAAGCTCGAGGATTTAGGGCGCACCAAGCGCGTCACGATTGACAAGGAGAACACCACCATCGTGGAAGGCGAAGGCAAGCAAAAGGACATCCAGGGCCGCGTCTCGCAGATCCGTCGGCAGATCGAGGAAACCACCTCCGATTACGACCGCGAGAAGCTCCAGGAGCGTCTCGCGAAACTCGCCGGTGGCGTAGCCGTCATTAACGTCGGCGCTGCGACTGAGACTGAGATGAAGGAAAAGAAAGCGCGTGTCGAAGACGCGTTGCATGCGACCCGCGCCGCGGTTGAAGAAGGCATCGTCCCCGGTGGCGGCGTCGCACTCATCCGCGCCCAGAGAGCGCTCGATAACCTCAAGCTCGAAGGCGACGAAGCCGTCGGCATGGCGATCATCCGCCGCGCCGTCGAAGCTCCGCTCCGCACTTTGGCCGATAACGCGGGCCAGGAAGGCGCGCTCATCGTGCAGGAAGTGAGGAAGCGTAAAGGCAACGAAGGCTACAACGTCGCCACCGGCGAATACACCGACCTGGTGAAAGCCGGCGTGGTGGATCCGACCAAGGTGACCCGGAGCGCGTTGCAAAACGCGGCCTCCATTAGCGGCCTCTTGCTCACCACCGAAGCGATCATCACCGAAGCTCCTGAGAAGGACAAGGGCGGCGCCGGCGGCGGCGGCATGCCCGGCGGCGGCATGGGTGGAATGGGCGGGATGGACTACTAAATCCCGACAGCCACCTCTAACTCAAACAATCAACGCAGCCGGGTCTCGCAAGAGGCCCGGCTGTTTTGTTGTTGCGATTTTCCGTTCCTGCGGTTCGAAATTCTGCTATGTGCTTGGGATGAAGAAATATTTTCTCGTTTTAGCCATGCTCGGAGGTCTCGTCACCGCCCAGGCCGCGCCGCCTTCCGATCAATCGATCGAGCAGATGCTGAACGCCGTCCACGTGCAGGCCATGCTCGACCAAATGATGACCCAAATGGATGCCGGCATGCAGCAAGGGATGCAGCAGGCGCTCAAAGGCAAGGCACCGACTCCGGCGCAAAGGGCTAAAATGGAGGAGTTCCAAAAGAAAATATCCGCGCTGATGAAGGAGGAGCTTTCTTTCGCCAAGACCAAGGACATTTATCTGCAGGTCTATCGCGAAACTTTTACCCAGGAGGAAGTCAACAGCATCATTGCATTTTACAGTTCCCCCGCGGGCAAGGCGATGGTGGAAAAGCTGCCCGTAGCCATGCAAAAAGCCGGCGCTCTCATGCAGGCGCGGATGGGCCCGATGATGGAGAAACTCCAGGGCATGATGGAAACATTCCAAAAGGACATGGAGAAAACCAAGTAACCGGTCCGGTTACGGGGTGAGCAAGCCAGCGTACCAGCCGACTAGCTCCGCTCCAAAAAACATCCAGACGACCGCGCCCAGCGCAAGGTAGGGGCCAAACGGTATCCGGGCCGACCAGCCGCGGTGCCCGAGAGCGAGGGCGATAAGCCCGACCACGGAACCGAAGAGCGATCCGGCAAAGAGACTGCAGAGCACGCCGCGCCAACCGAGAAATGCGCCGATGCAGGCGAGAAATTTGAGGTCGCCGCGGCCCATCGCTTCGCGCGGGATCTGCAACTCGCGCACCATGCCGGTGATGCGGTCGACCTGGTCGAGTTCGAATGACTCCTGTTCGACCGCGAGAACGTTGTAGTGGAATTGCAGTGTGAGATTCTGGAACGTTCGGCCGTCGATGACGGCTTCCGCGCAGTGCATCAGGAGGCGGTCGTTTTCGCGAGCGAAATGGTCGCTCCACAGGCTCCGCTCATCCCCGACCACTAACTCGGCATCTTCTCCGTTGCGCACCCAGCTGAATGGAGTCGGCGATTCGAGCCGGATACGCTTTTTGCCAAAGGCTCTCTTGCCCCCCTCGAGCACGAGCCAGAGCAAGGCATAACCCAGGGCGGCTGCGCCTAACGACCAAGCGAGAGCGCGGAGACGCGAAGTTTCGTTCATCAACGCCGGTAGCACCAGGCTGGCGGCGACGCCCGCGACGGTCCCGCCGATCGTGATCTCGTCCGGGATGATGAAATGCTCGAAGTCGATAAAGGTGGCGACAATGAGCAGGGCCACGAAAACCCAGTAGGCGAGCGCGATCGGCCACGGGAAAACGAGCCAGATGGCGAGGAAGAAAAGGGCGGTGAGCAATTCGACCGCGAAATAGCGGAAAGCGATCCTGCTCCCGCAATTGGCGCACTTCCCGCGTAAGAAAAGCCAGCTCATAAGCGGCAGATTTTGCTGCCACGGGATCGTTTTCTGGCAGGCAGGACAGAACGAGCGCCGCGGTTCGTTAACCGAAAGATCGCGTGGCATCCGGTAGATGCAGACGTTCAAAAAAGAGCCGACCGACGCCCCGATGACAAAGGCGAAGACGCGGAAAAGCGTTTCGTAGCTGGAGGACGACAGTTCCACTCGTTAGGCCGATTCGACGCGGGCCGCTCTGCGCTGCATAAACCAGGCGATCCAGATGCAGCTCTCGTAAAGCAGACACATCGGCAGGCTCATGGCGATCAAGGTTAGAATATCGGGGGTGGGCGAGATGATGGTCGCGAGAATGAAAATCAACACGATTGCGTACGGGCGAGTGCGAGCCATGAAGGGATAGGTGACGAGGCCAAACTTGACCAGGGCGAGAACGACCACCGGCAATTCAAAGGCGAGCCCGAAGCCAAGCACGAAGCGGGTGACGAAAGAATAATATAGCTGGACCGTCCACATCGGGCTCCAGCCTAACGACTCGGTGTCGTGGAAGAAGAAGAGGATGGTTTTGGGGAGAAGCCAGTAGTAGCAGGTCGCCACGCCAATAAGGAAGAGCGCGAAGCTGACGAAGATGGAGGGAAAGAGAAAACGCTTCTCGATCGCGGTCAGCGCGGGGAGGACGAACTGGGCCAGAAAATAGAGCAAAAACGGGAACGAGATCACAATCCCCGCGTAAAAGGCGAGGTGGAACGAAATCGTGATCGAATCGGTGATGCCGAGCGCTCGCAAGGTGCCGACCTGGCTGCCGACTTCGTTGAGCGGCCGCTGCAGGATCGCAACCAGACGCTGGCGAAAACCGAAACAGAGAAACATCGCGACGATCAGGACGCCGGCCATTTTCACAATCGTCCAGCGCAGATCCTCCAGGTGTTCGAGGAACGGCTTCGAAGTTTCGCTCTCGGGCGGGTCGCGAAAAGAAAAAATGTCACGCAGCTTCATCGTTAGGGAAAGACTTCGCCGCCCGCGACCAGCCGGGCCCAGATACTAAGGGTGTTGGCGTCACAAATTTCGCCATCGACAATCATCTGGCGAAAAACATCGGGGCTGAATTCACGACAATCGAGGATCGCTTCGGTCGTGTCGTGTTCCGCGCCGCGCGCGTTCTTTTGCACCGGCCGAGCGAGGAACAAGTAACAGTGTTCATCGGTAAACCCGGGCGAGGTGAAGTAATAGCCGAGCGGAAGCAAATCCGCGCCCGGCGCCAGCTCGTAGCCGGTCTCTTCGCGCAATTCCCGCCGTGCCACCTCCTGAATCGCAGCCTCGTCCGGCTCGAGATTCCCGTCGATTTGCCCCGCTGGCATCGACCAGATCGCGGCCCGGATCGGGATACGTTCCTCGCGGATGAGGACAAACTTCCCCTCGCTCGTGACCGGGGCGATAACAACGGCCGGCTTGCGATGGACGACCGACCACTCGCGCGGTTCGGTCTCGGTCGGGGTGCGGACCCGGTCGGTTGCGAGGCTCAGATGTGGCGTCTGGAAATGCAGTTCGCTCGCGACCGTCTCCCAGCCGTCGCGATCGCGGACGAGATTGCTCTTTTGCACGCGGGGAAGTTATGGACGGCGCTACGAAAAGCGAATCGTCAGCGGGCCGGGGTAGTCCGCCGGTTAAAGTTCGCGCCCCACCCGCACCGCCACGTAACGCGTTTCCGCCAGGATGAACTTTCGTAGCTCCAAGCTGACGCGAACCGCCGGGAAGTGAGCGAGCAAATGCCCGGCCATTTCGTGCGCCAGGGTCTCAATCAATCGATCCGCGCGTCCGTCGACGAAGCGTCGCGATTCTTCGCCGACGGCCGCGTAATCAATCGTGCGGGCCAGGTCATCACCCAGTTCAGCAAAGGGATTTCTCGGCACGAGAGTGATGGACACGGTCAGCCGCTGCGGCTGCGCGCGTTCCTCGTCGGGCACACCGACTCGCGCCCACAGCTCCAGTTCCTCGATATGGATTTCGTCTCGCGCCGGAAAGCTCATCTCCCGGGAAGGATGCGCCAATCGGAAGCGCCGGAAAGCTCGAAATGCGGCCCCCCGGGAATCAAGGTCATTTTCAAACCACGCCTTCCACGCTGCACTTGCCAATCGGGCCCTCTGCGGGGCCACGCCCGACCCACGCGGCTGTGGCCGGCCAGGAAGATTTATCTCAGCGGCTTGCGAGCCAATCCGCGGCTCTCCGGCGCTATCGTTTCGGCTCGCCTTGAGCCATGATAGTCGATGCCGGGATTGCGCCTTCATACCAGTAATCGACTGGAGAAGCTTTTCGCCGGCTTGGCTAAAGTCGTCCGACAACCGGGCGCCGGAGTTTTCACTCCGGAGATCGTGATCGTGCAAAGCCTGGGCATGGGCCGCTGGCTCTCGCGCCAGTTGGCGGAAGCACACGGCATTTGCGCCAACTTCTCCTTCCCTTTCCCGCAGAGATTTGTCACCGGTTTGATGGACGCGGCCCTTCCTCGCCGGGCTGCCGCGCATTTCTACGCCCGCGAAAACCTCACATGGCGAATCATGGATCTGCTCCCGGAGCTTGCGCCACGGGAGGAGTTTGTCGACCTGCGGCGCTATCTGGAGCAGCCACGCCCCGAGCTGCGCCTTTTCCAGCTCGCGGGGAAAATCGCGAGCTCGTTCGACCAGTATCTCGCGTTCCGGCCGAGGATGATTTTGGCCTGGGAAAGCGGCGAGGAGACGCATTGGCAGGCCGTGCTTTGGCGGGAGGTGGTGCGCTCCGCGGAGGTTTTGCATCCGCCGGCGTTAGCGCGGGAATTCTCCAAGTCGTTAGGCAAAAACGTGCAGACGCTGCCGCCGCGGGTTTCGCTTTTCGGCATCTCGACTTTACCCCCGTTTTATCTCGAGTTTTTCCAGGACCTCGCGCGCGTGATCGATGTGCACCTGTTTGTGATGCGGCCCACCTCGCATTGGTGGGGCGACATCCGTTCCGAGCGCGAAGAAAGCCGCGCCCGGCGCAAAGCGTCGCCGAGCGCGCAGCTCGAGATGCAGTTCGAGCGCGGCAATCCTCTGCTCGCTTCCTACGGCAAACTCGGCCGGCAATTTCTCGAGACGGTCACCGACCTGCAGCCCGCGAAAGAGATCGAAAGCTTCGAGGTGCCACCTAACGACA
>JALYOR010000319.1 GCA_030856765.1 Verrucomicrobiota bacterium
GCTTGTCTCCTTGCTGATGCTTGGCGGCGGACCGGCCGCGCGCTGTGCGCTTTCCCAGGGGCCTTCCGCGGAGCAACAGATCGCGGCCATCGAAGCCCGCCTCGGAGGCCGCCTCGGCGTCGCCGCCCTCGCGACCGGCAGCAGCCGGCGCATTGAGCATCGCGCCAATGAGCGCTTCCTCTTGTGCAGCACCTTCAAGCTCATCGCTGCGGCCGCTGTCCTTCACCGAGTGGATGAGAAGCAGGAAGAGGCCGGCCGCTTCATCTCCTACACCGCGGCCGATCTGCTCGAGTACGCGCCGATCACCAAGCAGTACGTCCAGGAAGGCGGGATGAAGCTCATCGATCTCTGTGCGGCGGCCGTGAGCTATAGCGACAATACCGCCGGCAACCTCCTGCTAAAGGCCATCGACGGTCCCGGGGGCTTCACTCGTTATGCACGCTCGCTTGGTGACGAGAAGACCAGGCTCGACCGGGTGGAACCGGAACTCAACCGCGCCGCCCCCGGCGACGTACGCGACACCACCACGCCCGCCGCGATGCTGGGCAACCTGCGCGCCCTTCTCCTCGGCGAAGCCCTCTCCGCTGCTTCGCGCGAGCAACTGGAAGCCTGGATGCTTGGCAACACGACCGGTAAGGAAATGATTCGCGCCGGCGTGCCCAGGGATTGGAAAGTGGGCGACAAGACCGGGCGCGGCGACGACAATGCGATGAACGACGTCGCCATTCTGCGTCCGCCGGGCAAGCCGCCGATCCTGCTCGCGATCTATTCCGCGGGCTCGACCGCACCGACTGAAGACCGTCTCGCCGCCATGGCAAAGGTCGCCCGGATCATTGCCGAAGCCTTCGTGAAGTGAGCACCCACAATGTAGCGTCTGCTGTCCCCAGCGGAAAGCGTCCTGGTTCCAGAGCAGAAGAATGCGCTGAGGACAGCGCACGCTACAGCCGCTGCTTACTCGTAAACGGCACCTGAATTCCGAAAATGACAACACCCGAATCTGAGTCATCGCCGCCCGCCAAATACGTGGCGATGACCGATCGCCTCTACGACTACATCACTGCACATCGAACGCATTTGGTCGATCCCCTGCTCGACGATCTCCGAAGCGAGACCGAGTCGTTAGGCGAGGCCGCCCGGATGTTGATCAGCCGCGAGCAGGGTGACTTTCTCACCCTCATCGCCAGGCTCCTCAACGTCCGTTCCGCGATCGAAATCGGCACCTTCACCGGTTACAGCTCCATCTGCCTGGCCCGCGGCCTGGCCGAAGGCGGGCATCTCACCTGCTTCGACATCAACGCCGAATGGACCGCCATCGCCCGGCGCCATTGGAAAGAGGAAGGCCTGGCGGATCGCATCCAACTCCACCTCGGCGACGCGCAGAAACTACTCCCTGACTGGACCCCTCCAGAGCCGCTCAACCTCGCATTTATCGATGCCGACAAACCGGGCTACGACACTTACTTCGAACTCCTCCTCCCGAAGATGAAATCGAACGGACTCTTCATCTTCGACAACATGGTCTGGGGCGGCAAAGTCGCGGAGCAACCCCTCACCGATCCCGACGGCGTCGCCATCGATCGACTCAACCATAAGCTGGCCCACGACCCACGAGTCGAGTCGGTCCTCCTTCCCATCGCCGACGGCCTGCACCTCGTTCGCAAACGCTAACGCAAGCTACGCCGCCAATCCCGTCAGCATTTGAGTTTCCAGCTTTTCCTGCATGCGCCGCTGCGCCTTCTTAACTCTGGCCGATCCCACCGGCTACGTCATCGACGACGAGTTGGCCTATGCGCCGCTGGCCGCTCTCGGCTGGCGCGTCGACGCGATCCCGTGGCAACAGCCTCATGTGGAGTGGCACACCTACCACGCTATCGTCATCCGCTCGCCGTGGGACTACATCGGTCACCCCGACGCGTTCCTCGACGTTCTGGGTGAGATCGAGCGTTCCGGCACCCCGCTCTTCAACGGGCTCGAACTCGTCCGCTGGAACCTGCGTAAAACTTATCTGCGCGACCCGGCCGAGCGTGGCGTCCCGATCGTGCCCACGATCTTTCGCGAGCGGCTTCATCCAGGCGAACTGCCGGAACTCATGGCCGAGATCGGAACACCGGAAGTCGTGCTCAAGCCAGTGGTGGGCGCGAATGCCAGCGGCGCCTTCCGCCTCGACACGACGGCCGCGCGCCGCCGGGCCGCTGAAGTCAGCGCCTACTACGCCGACCGCGCCCTGATGGCCCAGCCGTTCCTGACGGCGATCACGACCGAGGGCGAATACTCGTTATTCTACTTCAACGGCCAGCACAGCCACACCATCTTGAAACTGCCGAAAACCTCCGACTTTCGCGTGCAGGAAGAGCACGGCGGACTCATCCGATCTACCGAACCGGAGACAGCCTTGCGCGAAGCGGGCGACGTCGCCCTGCGCGCCATCGGCGAGGTGCCGCTCTACGCCCGGGCGGACTTCGTCCGTGCGAACAATGCCAGTAGCTACTGGCTGATCGAGCTGGAACTGATCGAGCCGTCGCTTTACCTGCGCATGGACCCGGGGGCACCAGGCCGCTTCGCCTCCGCGCTACACGAGCGCCTGTCTGCTCGACAGCACCGTGGTCGAGTCGATGGAGAAGGTCAGCCACCAGCAACCAGGCGGGAGCCAGGGTGAAAAACGCGCAACTTTCGGTCACCGGCAGGCCGGCTTTGCAGCGCACGCCAACACCCAATATTTTACTCGTTAGGGCCCCTTCCTGGGACCCTGCTGCAATCAGCGGCCGCGGTCGCCCATGTTTTCCTGCTCATACCAGATTCGCCTTCACTCAGCATGTCCCAGTAGTAGTTGATCTCCTTTTGGTCGGCGGAATCGATGTGCATCAACTCGAGGCCCGGCGTGGGGGAGCTGGCCACAAGCGTGGTCTCAGTCGAGCGCGTAAATTTCCACGAGAGCGACGCCGGTCGTGTCACTGGCTCCTCGCAGCACTGCGGTGTAAGAACCCGCTGGCAGCAGGGCAACGATGGCCGACTCGTTATCGGTCACCGGTTGGAGCATGCTGTCGATGATCTCCTGCTCCTGATCGCTCCTCCAGTTGTCGTTGCTGAAGATCAGATCGCCGTTTTCATCTCGCAACTCCAGCGTTGGATCGGCCAGTTCGCCCGTCACACCCTGATCAGCGAGCGAGGGACCGAGAGCCCGCGTGATCACGGTCTGCGGTTGCGTTCCCTGGACGATGACGCCCCCGATCATGACGCCCTCTTCTAGCTCGACCTTGCCGCGGGTGGAGACGTTGAGGAGATCGGGGCCAAGCCCACGATCAAGATCGTAGACCTCCAGCAAACCGATCCCGGCCGCCTCAGCAGCTCCGCGCATCACCGCGGTATAGGCGGTGCCACCGGCTGTGGAAGGGAGCTTCATCAGGATCACAGCCTCGTTTTCCATGGTGGGAGGAATGCCGGTGTCGATGATCTCCTGCTCGTTATAGTTATCTTTCCAGTTGTCATTCGTGGCGATAAGGGTACCGGCAGCATCGTATAGCTCCAGGGTCGGGTTGGACAACTCACCCGTCACTCCCTTATCCGCCAGCGAGGGCCCGAGCGCGCGTACCATGACACGCTTTTCGGGACCACCCCTGGCGATGAAGCCGGCGATCATCGCGTCATCGCCAGTTCCGACCTTCACGCGCGTGGCGACATCGGCCAGCCAGTTGGGGCTCGGGGACGGCGGATAGATCGCGGCGAAAGCGAGCTGCGAACCGGGCCAGATCGTATTGGCGGAGAGCGCCGTATCCTGCACGTCGCTGATCATCAGGATATAGCTTTGGTTTTCTGTCAGCGGTGAGATGGAGAGAATTACAGTATCGGCCTCGTCGCCGATCAGCGCATCGGTCACCGTGGCGCCCTGGTCGAGCGAGTAGTGCGCCGGGTCGGTCGCGGTCTCAGGATCGACGACGCTATTGAAACGGACGGCGATGTGAACCAAGTCCTGGTAGAGATAGGCCGATAATACCTCGAGTGGGCTGGCGATAAACTGCCGCATCACGGTCATCGCCGCTTCATGGACGCGATTCTTGGCCAGCGGCGGCATCTTAGTGGCGTCGAGGGCATCATCGCGCTGGTAAACGAGCGAGCCGGCCAGGTTTCGAAACTGGAGATAACTATTGACGAGGTTCTGCTGAGCGAAAGGCGTGTAAAACCGCCCGTCGTAACCCGGACCAATGCCGCCCGGGCGATGGCATTGGGAGCAATTCGAATCGATCCATGAGCGCATCCGCATCTGGATCGGATTAGTCGGATCTTCGACGAAGACAGAATGGAGATAGTTGGGTATGTCAGCCTCGTCGAGTGCCGGAGTGAACATCCCGAGGTGATTCATCGTTCGGAGCTGGTTGTCCGTCCGACCAGTCGATGGATAAGTGAAATTGCCGTTTAGTTGATGGGTTTTCGGGCCCAGGATATAGCTGGCGGCCGGGTTGTGACAGACCAGACACTCGGCGCGGCTGGGATAAGTGTAGGTCTGGAGGCGGGTCGTACCATCTGCCTGCAGGATCGGAATCTCTTCGTTCAAACCGTCGGGAAGCAGATCTGCGTCGCTATTATCAGCGCGCCACTTATAAGTAACACCGTAGACGGCGCCGTTCTCGTCGCGGACGAGGAGCCGGGTCTCGAGGCGGCGGCGCGCCTGAGTCTGCTCGTTGACGATGAGATCAAATTCCTTCACGAAAACGGTGCCGTCGGGAAAGGTCCACTCGCCGGTTGGGGCAAAGCCGATCTGTTCCCCATCACCGTAGGGCGACCCGTCGTTAGGCAGAGCGATCCACCTGGTCTTGAGCGCGCCATCGGTCCAGAGGGGTGAATTGACCGTAAAGGGAACGACACCTTCGACCGGAATCGCCGCCACGACGTCGGCAAAAGCGCCCGTCTCGGAAAGGAGGGGAGGAATGGGAAAGGCGCCTGCGCTCGGCGGCATCTGATTGTTGAGATAGGGACCGATCGGCGCGCGGCTGTCGAAACCATACGGTGCCTGCCCGAAGGCCAGATGACCGGCGAGCAGCATGACGCCGAGGCCCGGCCAGAAGCAAGCGCGCCGTCTTGTTCGAACGCGCATGCTATTTCTCAAGGCAGCCGATAGACCTCGATCAGGCCAACCCCGGTGCCGCCGTTCTTCCCGGTCACGATGGCGGTATGAGCGGTCGCCGGAACAGTTACGATCATCGCCGCCTCCAAATCGTCCGGCGGTGGGATGCTGGTCGCTTCAATCTCGGCCTGCTGACTTTCCATCCAGTTATCGTTACTCATTACGAGGGCTCCATTCTCATCGCGCAACTCCAGGATCGGATCGTCCAGCGCACCCGCTACTCCCTGTTCGGTGAGCGACGGGCCGAGCGCCCGCAGGAGAACATTGGTCGTGCCCACTCCGTTGCCGAGAATAAATCCGCCGATCATTACGTTGCCCCCGGTCTCGACGAACCCACGCGTGCTGATGTTGCCCAACTGG
>JALYOR010000320.1 GCA_030856765.1 Verrucomicrobiota bacterium
GGTCGGGGGCCTCCGCCCGATCAGCGTGAAAATGGCGCCGGTGAACACCGCGATTTCTCGAAAGCCGTACGCCGTGGTGCTAAATCAATACAGCAATTTCGCTACCGTCATTAATACCGGCACGGACACGGTCCTCGGGGATTTTCTGATCGGGCCTTACGCGGAGAAGGCACGTTTTAATGCTACCGGCACCCGCCTTTATGTCACTGATCGCTTTAAAGATGAAGTCCGGGTCTTTCGGGTCGATGCGGGACCGAAGTTTACCCAAACCGCCGAGATTCCCACCGGCAGCACCGAGCTGGAGCGGAGTAATCCGCGCGATTTGGATCTGAGCAGCGACGGGAACACTCTTTACGTGGCGAACACTCTCGGCCACACCATTGCGGTCATCAATGTCGCGAACGACGCCAACACGCTGGTCAAAAATATGGTGGTTGGCGGACTCGCCACTGACCTCAAGATCAGCGGCAAATGGGGCATCGTCTGCGGCCAGGAGAGTAACACCGTGCTCAATGCGCGGGAAACCGGCCACGGCCTGCCCAAGCTTGACGCCAACGGGAACGCGATCAAAAACGACGGCACACCGCTCGGTTATACGCCGGTCATGAGTGATTCGACCAAGGCGACGACCTTTGACGATATCGGAAGCGAGCTCAACATCTTCGATACCAGCACGAACCAGTTCGTTTATCGCTATGTGGATATGGGTCGCGATTTTTCCCAGCTCGTGATCCCGGGAGAGGTGGTCGATCTGCAGGATCACACCGCCGCGCAAAGACTGATCCGGGGCAGCGGTCCCGAGCAGATGTTTGTCCGCAATAATCTGCTTTTTGTGACGATGCTCCACTCCGACAAAGTCGAGGTCTTCAAGATCAATCCAACAACGACCGACGTTTCAAAGGTGCTGACTCAGGCGGGCTTCGAATTTACCGGCGGGATCACTCCGGAAGGGGTCGAGGTGTCGCCGGACGGGAAAACGGTCTATGTCGCCAATCTCCAAACCGAAGACGTCTCTTTCCTCAGTGCCGATGTAAATGGCAAACTGACGCGGCAAGGTTATCTCGCGGTCGGGGTGACCGGCAACACTCCCGATCCGGTGAAAGGCGGCAATGGTTCCAACTTGTTTGCAACCGATGAAGAAGTCGGATTGCGCTGGTTCTTCACCTCCGCCTACGCGGACGATCCGCCGATCCTGGGAAAGACGACCACCGGCTTTGATGCTCAAAAATCGTGCGGCTTCTGCCACTGGGATGGTCGCCAGGACGGATGCCAATGGAACGTGGCCGCGAATGCCGTCGGCGGGGTCAAGGTCTGCCCGCAAAACAAGGACATCTCCGATAACTGGCCCGAATGGTACGAAGGGCTGAACAACGATTTTCTCGCCTATGCTTCCGCCTGCAATGGCGAAGTTCTCGGCGGTGAAAGAGATCCGATCGCGCTCTTCCCGCAGCCGGATCAAAAGGATCGCTTCGAGGCCCGCGAGGATTACGTCCTGCAGAAGACCGAGGAGAATTCCATCGCCATCGGCCGGCCGGACCTTAGCGGCAACGCCTTCAAGGTGGGCTATTACGACATGGCCTATTTGCAGATCCTTTGGTCACAAAACGAAACCCGGCTCTTGCCCAATCCCCTCGCCCAGTTTCCGACCCAAGCGGAAGGCGACCAGATCGCTCTCGGGAAGCAGCTCTTCACCAACAAGGTCTCAGCGGGTGGCGCGGGTTGCGCGGATTGTCACCATAACGGGAACGTCTTTTCCAATGGCGTCCCCGACGACACCTTCCAGGATTACAACATCCATGAGCCGGGGGTGATCAGCGAAACCACGGTGGACGGTGCTGGCCCGTTTTACCGGCCCGAAAATGACTACTTCTTCACCGAATTCGAGCCACCGCAGGATGTAGGCACACCGCAGAATCTTAGCAGCCGCAACACCAAGCATCTGCGCGCGTTGTGGGACGCCGTCCCGCGCTATCTGCACCACGGTTTTGCCCATACCCTTCGCGAAGTTCTCCTTCCGCCCGATTCGCCTCTCCTCCAGCCCGGCGAGCGCGGTTTCAACTTCCGGACGGTGCGGACCGATCAAATCCGCGCCACCGCCACGGATTTCCTGGGCGGGCCGGCGGTCGTTTTGCCGACCCAGGTGCCGATCACTATCGCGGACACCTCCGGAGCGCTGGCCGGTGACGGCAAAGGTCCTCTCCTCGTTAGTCTTGACAGCCCGTTTGTGAAGGAGGCCGATGGCAGCTTTGAGATCGACCGTCTTGGAACGAGCGACGTCATCCCGTTGACTGTCGGCGGCCGGATCAATCCCGCTCTCGCGGCGAATAAAATCCAGGTCATTAAAGACAGCCATGGAAAGACATCGCAGCTCAGCGCCCCGGACCTTGACGCGCTGATCGCTTATTTGAAGTCGCTCGAGAAATCCCCCAATCCCTGACCAGCAACGAAACTCCTGGCGCCCCGCCAGCCGGAAATGGTTGGCGGGGCCAGGACTGGTTACGGCACGTTCGAGGCAGAGTTTTGCGCCACAGACTCGCGAGCCCCTATCACGTAGGCTTCGAGCGCGGCGCGATCCGGCGGCGGCAGACCGGCCCGCGGCGCCATGATGTCCACGTAATGTCGCCATTGCGGGACGGAATAATCGGCGATGTTGCGTGCTACGTGGCACTCGGTGCAGCTCGTCGTGTAAATTTTTCGGCCCCGCTCCAGGGTCGCGACCTCCGCTCTGCCGCCACTGTTGCGCGCTGAGACGGCAGCCGCGGTCGGGAAAGCGACACTCGGATGGTTCTCACAACTTCCAAGGGCAAACAGGCAGAGCAGGCCCAGCAAGCCGCGGTAGGCTTTCTTAATCTTCATCTCTGCTCAAAAACTGAAACCAAAGATGAGGCGGGTCTGCACATCCACTTCCCCGGCCACGTCGGTGAGTTGCACCAGGGGAGTGAGTGTCGCCCACCAGTTGCCGTGCCGATAAGATATATTGGGTCCACCATAGACGATCGAATCCTCCACCTCCGACCAATCGGGGAGATCGATCTCGTGCAATAGCTCCGCACCTAAAAGCAGGCTGGGGCTAATCTCATAGCTCACCCCGAGTGACTGCGCGAACTCTCCCCCGCGTTCTTCGAACCGGGTCCCTTCCCACTTGGCCTCCAGGGTTCCGTTATAGGCGAGGACAAATCGCCCGATGTTCTTTTGGAGGATGATCTTGGACTCCAGTTCCAGCTCGTCTGGTCCGCCACGGACCTCCCCGTAAATCGCAGAGCCGAGCAGGTCGGTCGTCGGGTTACTCAGATTGTAAATGAGCTCGATCGCAGAATCCTGGTAACTAAAGCCGTGCTGATTGGCGTCGGGGTCCTCCCGATACCCCCAATCCGCCACATAGATCGCCGCCTGCAGCCGCTCGCTGATGCCGAACTCGATTTCATGCCGGAAATCGACTCCGTTGAAACGGCGTTGCTCCCGCGGGCTTGTCTTCCAGGTGGCCCAGGTTTCGAATTCAAAGCTGCCTGGTGCGGAAGTCGTGGCTTCATAGACATACGTGAAACGGCGTGCGCCCGCCTCAAGATCTGTGACGAAAACAATCTGCGTCGCAGCAAGGCAGAATGCGATAAACCGTCCGGTGCTGAATCCTGTCATGCACGCATTCTAGCGACCCGCCGCCGCCTCTGCTGCCGAACGGTTGCTATTTTTTAGCGGCTGATTGCGGTTCCCCTGGCCGGCGCACCAGCCCAGGGAGCCGCTTCCTTCGACGCCCTGTTAAGGGATGGTGGCTTCCGCGATATTGGAATAAGGCGATTGGCCGCCCGAGCTGGTTGCCGCCACCCGGTAGCGGTAAATCGCGCCCGCGGTCACGTTCTTATCGAAATAACTGACTGTGTTCGCTGCGACCGTCGCGATCGGGGTAAAATTGCTGCATCCGCCGCCAGAGCAGCGCTCGATCGCATAGCCGGATTCGTTCGTCGCATTATCCGTCCAGCTCAGTTTCACCCGGGACTTAAGATTACCTCCGACCGTTTTCGATTGCACCCGGGCGGCTAGATTTGTGGGCGCCGGCGGGACGGTGGCAGTTCCGACCACGATCGTTTTCGTCGTAGTGCTGCTGGCGAAACGGTCGTCGAAAACGGTCAGGCTGATGGTGTAAGTGCCCGCCTGGGTGAAAGTGTGGAAGGCGGGCGAGCCGAAGTAGGTGCCGCCGTCGCTGAAATGCCATTCCAGGTTGCCGATCGTCCCGTCAGGATCATAAGAACCGTCTGCGACGAGAGTAATGCTGAGCGGCGGAGGCCCGCTCTGCGGGGTGAAGGTGAAAACCGCGACCGGCGAAATGTTAGGCGCAGTCACGTTCACCTGCACGGTATTACTTGTCATGGCTCCGAGGTTATCGGTCACTTTAAGGGTCACGACATACTTGCCCGGCGCGGTGTAGGTATGGCTGGGATTGGCGACTGTGGCGGTGGCGCCGTCACCAAAATCCCACACGTAAGAGGAGATAACTCCATCCAGGTCGGTGCTGCCGGCTGAACTAAAGTTGACCGTCAACGGGGTGTCGCCCGCTTTCTTGTCCGCGCCCGCCACCGCGATCGGCCATTGGTTGCCGCCGGCGCCGAAGAAGTCATAGCCGACCCGGTAGGAATCGTAAGGTGTGGGCAGAAGCACCGACCCGACGATCAGAGTAAGGCCATTGTTCGCGCTCACCCCCGGCCAGCTCTCCGGGCCGGGTGAGGCGGAAAAGACGAATCCCATCGGATCGATCTTGCTTCCATCGGCCGCTACCCGGATGCCGAAGAGATCGCTGCGCGCGTCGAATTGATTAATCGTGAAAGGCGCGAAGCGATTGATCTGGTCGTTATAGACCACGATGTAACGACTCCCGTCCCAGGTTGCCTTCGGGCTATATTGGTTACCCAACCATGGTGTCAGATTCACCGCCGGCTTTTTCGTCCCATCGGGATTGACGATGACCCCAATCAAATCCGTCTCGGATGTCGTACTCAAGGGCGCAGGCTGAAGGGCCAGGGCGCTCGTTCCGTCGGAAGCGCAGCCGACTTCGACGATGCCGTTGCCGGGAGCACTGGAGGGGCCATAGATCGTAAAGATGGTGCCCGTGCTTCCATTCGCACTCACGAAGCTGCCATAAGTGCTCCCGACCGGATTATCATGAGTGGTGTTGGAACGGAAGACCGCCAGCCAGCGGTTGCCTACGGTTGTGACCGAGACAGAGACACAGAAGGAGTTGCCCACCTGGATACCACTAGGATCAAGGACCGAGCCGGTCGCACCGTCCACTCGGGCGACAAAAGGAGCGATGAGCTGGATGTTGTTATTGAGGAGCTGGCGACCAATGACGAGAAACGTGCTTCCCATGGCCGACACATCGGTAGGACCGAAGCCGGGCATCACGGGCACCGGCGCGGGATCGACCCGCGTTCCGTTTTGATTGATCCTTTGTGAGACGATGCCAGTCGCGTTGCTCCAGGTCGCGAGATAGAGCGATCCATTCCAGGCTACCGAAGGGGCAGTGGGACTGTTGGTCACCGGACCCGTTTCGAGGAGGAGAGGCTCGGCGAGAATCGGGTTGCCGTTGATATCGAGAGGTTGCGCCTTGATCCGGATGCTACCGGAGATTTCGCTCCGGAAGACGATCATCGAACCGCTCGTGCCTAATGCAACGTCTCCGCGAGTTTGCGCCGGGGCGCCTATCGCTGTCGGAATGCTGGAGCCGATGACATTC
>JALYOR010000343.1 GCA_030856765.1 Verrucomicrobiota bacterium
GGAGCGCATCTTCCAAGCCTTTCGCATTCGTGGTCCGACGCCGGATTTCCACGTCGGCCAGCAAACAGAAAAGCGCCCCGCCCCAATAGGTCCGGCCCCAAGTCGGCGTGTGATCCAGCCCGCGATCACCGCGCTCCGGCAGACCCTGCGGCATGTCGCGCACTATTTCTGACCAAGCCTGTGCGGCGCGCAAATTGCCGACGCGCACGCGCGCGATCGGTTCCACGTAAGTAGCCAGACCTTCCTCGATCCAATGATTTTCCTCCGCCACGCTCGGGAAAGCGAGATGCACCATCTCGTGCGTCATCAGCCAGTCGGAGGAAAAGTGCGCGGCGGTGGTGGCTCGCCCCACCTCCACTGTGATCACGCCACCGGAGCGCGTGCCGAAGGTTCTTCCGGATCCAATCCGATTGCCCGCCACCGCCCGGATCCGGATTTCCACCCGCTCGACCGGGAAGCGGCCGTAATAATCTGTCACCGCCCGCGCCGCGGTGTTGATCCATTCCAGCGCGAGCGAGCGGGGAAAGTCCGGATCGTTAGGCGGAAAAGCAATCTCAATTTGGCCACCGCCGACGGCGATGGACTCGGCCGATGCGGGAAGCGCAGGGACGAGTAATGCGAAAAGGCAGGTGAAGAGGAGCGAAGATCTCATGCGACGCGTTAGCTATGACGGCGACACGCACCGGATTATTGCGACTAAACTGAGACCTCTTTCCACCACGAAGGACACGAAGGGCGCGAAGAGTTTCAGGCCACCCCGCTTCGTGCCTTTCGTTTCCTGGAGGGCAGCGCGCCGTCTGCGCCGTCGGCGCCGTCGCTGCCGTTCCCCCCGGGGTACAACTCCCAAGTTGTCATCCCGAGCCGGCGCGGCGCGGCGCGGGATCCCGCAAGCGTCACTCGACGTCGTTAGGCAAGGGCACGCTGAGCAACGCTTGAGAGATCCCTCGCCGTCTACGCGACTCGGGATGACAATGCCCGGGGGGAACTCCAGTTACGGTACGACCGTGAGGGTCAGATCATTCCCATCGCCGCCGTGGTAGCTCACTTGCAGGGTGTTGCCGCTCGCCTCCAAGGTCGCCCCTTCGGGCAGGTTGGCGAAGGTGCCGCTAATCGGCGTCGCGGCCGTGTTGCTCAGCACTGTCGCCACTTTGCCCGCTCGCACCCGGCCGCGGCCGACTGCCTGGAAGTTAAATTGCGCCCCGCTCTCGATCGTCGCTCCGTTGGCCGTGACCAGATCGTTTTTCGCTTTCTTCAGGTTCAACCGGCAACGGTAACTCGCGTCGGCTTTGAAGGTGAGGCTGCTTTCCAAGGTCAGCCGGGTCGGTTTGCTCGCCCCTTGCCCGGGCGAAAGCACGGCGCCCGCTCCGCTCCCGCTCCCGAGCGTGACTGCGCCCGCGATACTGCCCCCGCCCGCCAGCGTGCCGCCGTTTACTTGCACCGCGCCGGTGCCGGTGGCTGAGTCCGCCTCAGGCGGATTGCGCACCGCCAAGGCGCCTGCGCTCACCGTCGTCCCGCCGCTGTAGGTGTTGGCTCCGCTCAAGGTCAGCGTGCCCGTGCCGATCTTGCTCAAGCTCCCACTGCCCTGGATCACTCCGGAGAAGGCCGTGCTCTGGTTATTGCTCCCCACCGCCAAAGCTCTCGCGCCCAGCACCACCTGCCCATCGCCTGCGATCGAGCCCACTGTCACCACTCCCGGGTCGTGCCTGCTAAGGTCCACCTTGCCATCGCCAGAAAGCGAAAAGCTGGCGGTGCCCCCATCGCTTTCCGACTGGAAGAGGACCTGCGCACCCCGGCCGCCGCCCGTCCCGCCGTTGACCGTGATGTTCGCATTCCCCGCCGAGCCCTCATTGAAGAAGGTCATCACTGTCCCGTCGGCTCCAGTGACACTGCCGCCCTCGAGGACAAAGGTCGCTTCCCCAGCGGTCGCGTTATCGCCTACGCTGAGTTCCACTCCCGGCTCGATGCTGCTCACTGCGCCTTGGGCTGTTATTTGGCAATGATCGGCCGTCGAGGACGCGGTGAAGCTGGCCTCGCTATCGCCGCTCAAATTAATGATCGCGTTGCCCGCGGTACTGGCTGTGCCAAAGGTCACATCGCCGCCACTCGTCGCCATAATGACGGC
>JALYOR010000350.1 GCA_030856765.1 Verrucomicrobiota bacterium
GGGCAAGACTGGGACCGCGCAGGCGATGCTGAACGGCAAGAAAGACACCATCGCCTGGTTTTGTTGCTTCGCGCCCTACGACAATCCGAAGTATACGATCGCCGTCATGGTGCAGGGCGGCGAACACGGCGGTTCGGTCGCCGCGCCGATCGCAACCCGCATCCTCGAACGCACGCTGGCGATGGATGAAGGGAAGTTCGAACCGCAACTTGCCTGGGTCGCTCCGGCCCATAAAGCCAATCCCTTTGCCATGATCCCCGCAGTGAAATACAATGACTCCTCCGTCCCCAGTCCTGGCGGCACAGATGAAGAAAACGCCAGTGGCGCGCAGGCCGCGGAAAATGCCGACATGGCAAATCCCGGTGACGCTCCCGACGTGGAACCAGAGGCGGATGCCCGTGGTCGCGTGCAGAATGCACCGCAAAAGCGTCGGGTTCTCCGGGCCCAACCAGTTTCTCCTCCTCCCCCGCAGCGTCCCCGCAGTTTCTTTGACCGGATGTTTAATAAGCGTCCGCGCCCAGCCGCCCCCACGCCGACTCCGAAACGAGCGCGGCGAACCGTTGGGTTTAACCGATGAAGTTCAAAACCGGATTTACCGCGATGACTTCGAAAAATTTGCAGCACTATGATCGAACAAGTGAAAAGAATTCTTGGCCTGCGTCGCAAGACCGGCAACAAAATCGTGATCAGCGTCGAGAAGCTCGAACGCCGGGTCGCCCTCCTGGAAGACGGACAACTCGAGGAATATAGCGTCGAGCGCGACAGCTCCCGCAACATCGCGGGCAGCGTCTACAAAGGCCGGGTCAAGAATATTGAGCCCGGCCTTAAGGCGATGTTCGTCGACATCGGCCTGGAGAAGAACGCCTTCCTCCATTTCTGGGACGCGATCCCGGCCGCGCTCGATAGCGGCGTGGAAGAAATCGAGCGGCCGGAACGAGGCGATCGCAACAAGCGGCCGTCGAAAAAGCGCCTCACGGCGAAAGATATTCCGAGCATCTACCCCGTCGGCTCGGAAGTGATCGTACAGGTCACGAAAGGCCCAATCGGGACGAAAGGTCCGCGCGTCACCACCAATCTCAGTTTCGCCGGCCGTTACCTGGTGCTAATGCCTTTCAGCGAGCGCAGCGGTGTTTCACGCAAGATCGAGGACCCGAAGGAGCGCGCGCGCCTGCGCAAGATCCTGCGCGAGCTGGATATTCCGGATGGTCTCGGTGTCATCATCCGGACGGTGGGCGAGGGCCAGCGCGCTCGCTATTTCGTGCGTGACCTGCATTACCTCCTCGATCAATGGGCCCGAATCGAAGAAAACATCAAGGAGCTGAAAGCGCCCGCGCGTCTCTTCGAGGAACCCGATCTGGTCGAGCGCACCGTGCGCGATTTTCTGACCGACGAGATCGACGAAGTGGTCTGCGACAATCATGAGGCGGTCGGCCGGATGATTCAGATGGTTGGCGAAATCTCGCGTCGCGCCCGCAGCCGGATCAAACACTACGACGGCAGCGCGCCGATCTTCGAGACTTTCGGCGTGCAGAAACAGATCGACGACGCGTTCCATCGCCAGGTCTGGCTGAAGTGCGGCGGCTACATCGTGATCGACGAGACCGAAGCACTCGTCGCGGTCGACGTGAATACGGGCCGTAACAAAGGCGGCCGCGATGTGGAGAAGACGATTCTGCAGACCAATCTCGAAGCGGCCGAAGAAATCGCGCGCCAACTGCGGCTGCGCAACATCGGTGGGCTCATCATCGGCGACTTCATCGACATGAAGAATCGCAAAGATCAGCAGATGGTTTACAGCCGGATGCGGGAGCGCCTGAAACGGGACAAGGCGAAAACACACGTCCTGCCGCTCTCATCGTTAGGCCTGATGGAGATGACGCGTCAGCGCGCACAGGAAAGCCTGAGCGATTCGATTTACCAGAACTGCCCCTATTGCGAGGGCCGCGGCGTGGTCAAAACCACCATGAGCACAAGCGTGGAAGTGCATCGCGCTCTTAATGCCGTCATGCGCAAGTATCAGGACAGCATCCACGATATTCGGGTAATCCTGAATCCCGATGTGCTGAAGCGCCTTAAGGAAGAAGACGAGGAGCTGTTGGTGGAATTGGAGCGGCGCTATGCCGGCCGGCTCATGTTCCGGGCCGACCCGAGCTTTCATCACGAGAAGTTCCTGGTCACCGACGCCAACACCGGCGCCGAGTTGTCCGCCTGATTTTCGGCGCCAACCCTCGCCTCGACGTGTCTGGCGGATCCCCGTAACCGACTGGTTGGCGAGATTGTCTATTTATGCAACGATGACGACAACCAAATGGGGATTGGATTCCGTAAGGGAGAGATTGAGATGAAAAAAATTTTCGCCAGTATCCTGCTCGCGATGGCTTTTGTGTTGCCCGCCTACGCGGGCCCGGTTGAGTCGAGCGACCTGCAGGCGCAAACCACCTACCAGTCCTCCGAGGAGTGGTATCGAGATCGCGAATGGAATTTCGACCTCTTTGGGTCGTACGCCTTTACCGCCCGGCCATATCGAGGCGATCAATATCTGGGCGTTGATCATGCCTGGGGCGGCGGGATGGCTGCGAACTTCATGTTCACTCGTTATCTCGGGATAGGCGCGGAGGGCTACGCGCTGGCGGCGGACGAAGCGGTGGGGCAATTCTCCGGCAACCTGATCTTTCGGTATCCGATCCCGGGGACGCGCTTCGCTCCTTACGCCTACGCCGGCGGCGGCGTCATCTTCAACGGCTCCCGGATCGAGGACCTGGTTGACCGCGGCCGCAGCGTCGGGAGCATTCGGCGGCACAGCGAAACGGAGGCGATGGGACAGTTCGGAGCCGGCTTCGAGTTTCGGCTCACGCCTAACGTTGGCCTGATCAACGATTTCAGCTGGAACGTGGTCGGCGGCGACGAGAACGACTTCGGAATGGTACGGTCCGGCGTGCGTTTCGGGTTTTAGTCGCTAAATAAACGAGCTGATTTCCCCGAGCGGCTTGCGCTGGATATCGGGCACCTGCGCCCCTTCAGCGGGATGGCCCACCACCAATAGGAGGAACGGCTTTTCCTGCGCCGGGCGGTAGAGCAGCTTGTTCAGGAAGCCCATCGGGCTGGGGGTGAGGGTGAGCGAGGTGAGGCCGGCTTGATGGATCGCCGCGACCAGGAAACCGGTCGCGATCCCGACGGATTCGGTCGCGTAGTAATGCTTCAGTTTCCGGCCGTCGGGGAGGATGCGGTAGGGTTGGGCAAAGATCGCGACTAGCCAGGGCGCTCGCTCCAGAAACGGTTTGCTCGAGTCGGTCCCAAGCGCCGCCAGCGCCTCCAGCCATTCGTTAGGCGCACGGTGTTCATAGAATTCCCGCTCCTCGGCTTCGGCCGCGACGCGAATCTCGTGCTTCAGCGCCGGATCGCCGACTGCCACGAAGTGCCACGGCTGCAGGTTGGCCCCGTTTGGTGCGCTGCCCGCCGTCCGCAGGCAATTTTCAATCACTGCGCGCGGCACCGGTCGATCGGAAAAATCGCGCACCGTTCGGCGGCGCGCCATTTGCGCCTGAAAATTTGCTGCCCGCTCGCTCAGTTGCTCATCGGTCAGGATCTCGCGGGTCGGCAACGGAATGAAATTCGGTTGGCTCATCGGCGGCATCCTACAATGTAGCCTCGGCAATTGCGATTCCGGCGCGAGCCGCGAAATTGAGCTCGATGTCCTTCGCCAAGATCCTCGATCAGCTCCCGGCGCAATCGCCGTTGGCGCGTCGTTTCGCCGCGCTACTCGCGCCGGTCGGCGACGCGCGCCTCGAGCAAATGGCGCAGGAAGCTCGCGAGCTGACCCGGCAAAACTTCGGCCGCACCATGCGGATGTTTGCTCCGCTCTACCTGAGTAACGAGTGTATCAACAACTGTCGTTACTGCGGTTTCTCACGCGACAATCCGATCCTGCGCGTCACTCTCACGGTCGACGAAGTGGTGGCGGAAGCCCGGTATCTGGCCGCGCAGGGATTTCGGCAGGTGCTCCTGGTGGCGGGCGAACATCCGAAGTTTGTCAGCGGCAATTATCTGTCCGACTGCGTCCGCGCTCTGCGCCCGCTTTTTTCCTCGATCTCACTCGAGCTGGGTCCGATGGAAACGGAGAAATATCGCCCACTCGTCGAAGCTGGCGCCGACGGACTGGTCGTCTACCAGGAAACCTACAACCGGGGAGTCTACGCGGAGATGCATACCTCCGGCCCGAAGCGCGACTTCAACTGGCGACTCGATTGCCCGGAGCGCGCCTATGCGGCCGGTTTTCGACGAATCGGAGTGGGGGCGCTCATCGGTCTCGCCCCATGGAAGACGGAAGCGCTCGCGCTCGCCTCGCACGTCGAATATCTCCTCAAGCGCTGCTGGCAATCGGACTTCACCGTCAGCCTGCCGCGGCTCCGTCCGGCGGCGGGTGAATTCGTCCCGCCCTTTTCGTTAGGCGACCGGGAGCTGGCGCAGCTGATCTGCGCCTTTCGCATTTGTTTTCCGCCGGTTGGGATTGTGCTTAGCACGCGGGAACCGGCCCCGTTGCGCGATGCGCTGGCATCGTTAGGCGTAACCACCATGAGCTCCGGCAGCCACACTGAACCCGGGGGGTATACCGGCCAGGGACGTCAGTCGGTGCACCTGACGGTGCGCGGTCGCATCCAGCCGCCGGATGAGAGCGTGCACGAGATCGCCACCGGCCAGTTTGAAATCAGCGATGAGCGTTCACCGGCGGAAGTCGCCGCCGTGCTACGGAAAGGCGGCTTCGAGCCGGTCTGGAAAGATTGGGACCAGGAATTGGTCGCGCGATGACGGTTTTCCTCAACGGCGAAGCCGCCGAGTGCGCGGACGACACGACGATCGAGCAACTTCTCTCGCAGCGCGGGTTGGCTCCGGAGGCAACGTTGGTGGAGCACAACGGAACCGCTTTGCCGCGCCGCGAGTGGGGGGGGAAGCGGCTGGCGTCGAGTGACCGACTCGAGATCCTGCGCGTCGCTGCCGGCGGCTAGTCGGCCTTCTTTTCCGCCGATTCGTCCTTCTCTACGATGTCCCCGGTCGTGAAGAGGATGCCCTGCAGAATCCCGCGCCAGACCGGTTTCTGGCGGAGGAGAAATTCCAGGTCCACGCCGAAGTGTTTGAACTCCTCTTTTTGGGCGTTTTCCATGATCGCTCTGGCCTGATTGTCTTGCTCGACCGACATGCGCTGCTCGTACCAATCGATGGCTTGCGCTTCCTCGATCAGCGAAAGAACCATCCGGGCGAAGGTCCGCGTGTTCTGGGAGAGCTCGTTAGGCGGCTCATGATATTGATCGAATCCCATATCTCAGGAATCGCGCCGCAAGCGGGTCGCTGCGGCTACGGCGATGAGGTGATGTTGTAGATTTCGATCAATCCCACCCCGCTGAATCCATTCGTATCGGA
>JALYOR010000186.1 GCA_030856765.1 Verrucomicrobiota bacterium
CTTCTGCGCCGAGCGGCCGCGGGCGCGCTGCTCCTCCATCAACTGCTCGAAGCCTCCCGTGTCGACAGTCAACCCGCGCTCGCGCGCCATCAGTTCCGTGAGGTCGAGCGGAAAACCCTGTTCGTCGTAGAGCCGAAAAGCGAACTCGGCAGAGACGGTGCCGCGGCCGGCTCCAGGGAGCGCACGCGAGTCGCGTGCGCTCCCCAGGCGAAGAGCTTCGCGCTCGAAGAGCTCGAGGCCGCGATCCAGCGTCCGGTTAAAGGATTCTTCCTCGCGCTTGATCGTTTCTTTGACTGGGCTCTGTTGCTTGCGCAGTTCGGGGAAAACTTCGCCCATCGTCGCGGTCAGCATGTCGACGAGCTGGTAGAAAAACGGATCGTGGAAGCCTAACGACCGACCATAACGGACCGCGCGACGCAAGATTCGCCGCAGGACGTAGCCGCGGCCTTCGTTGCTCGGCCGGATCCCGTCGGCAGTGGCAAAGCTGAGGGTGCGGATGTGGTCTGCGATGACGCGGAAGGCGATGTCGATCTTCTCCTGCTCGCTCTCGGGGCCGCGGCCGGCTGGCGGCAGAGTCGATCGGTACTGCTTTCCGCTCAGTTTCTCGATCTCGTCAAAGATCGGGCGGAAGATATCGGTCTCGTAGTTGGAGACCGTGCCCGAGAAATCGGAGAAGTTCTTCGTCCCCTGGATCATCGCGGTGATGCGTTCAAAGCCCATTCCGGTATCGACGTGCCGCGCGGGGAGAGGAGAGAAGGTGCCGTCCGGATTGGCGTTGAACTGGATGAAGACAAGATTCCAGATCTCAATGCAGCGCGGATCGCCGGCGTTGACCAGCGCACCGCGCGTGTCGCCCGCTGGCGTGAGGTCCACGTGCAACTCGGAGCACGGACCGCACGGCCCGGTGTCGCCCATCATCCAGAAGTTGTCCTTCTTGTTGCCGTTGACGATGTGGACGGCGGGATCGAGCCCGGCCTTTTCGAAGAGCGCCTTCCAATGGTCGTGCGCTTCCTGGTCGAACTCGCTCGGCTCGTTAGGCCCGGGCTTGTAAACGGTCGCGTAGAGGCGTTCGGGCGGAAGTCCCCAACGATCAACGACCAGTTCCCAGGCCCATTCGATCGCCTCCTTTTTGAAGTAATCGCCGAAGCTCCAGTTGCCGAGCATCTCGAAGAAAGTGTGGTGGTAGGTATCGAGGCCGACGTCGTCCAGGTCGTTATGCTTGCCCCCGGCACGGATGCATTTCTGGGTGTCGGCGGCGCGCGGCGGATCGTAGGCCGGCTTTTGCTGGCCGAGGAAGATGGGCACAAACTGGTTCATGCCGGCGTTGGTGAAGAGGAGGTTCGGCGCGTCGGGGAGGAGGGAAGATGACGGCACGATGGTGTGCTTTTTATCGCGAAAGAAATCGAGAAAGGATTGGCGGATTTCGACGGAGGTCATCGGATGCAGCTTAACTTGGATCGGGGAGTTTTCACGCCGGGGGCGCGTGCGCCTCGCACGCTGGTTTTGGCTCCTCGCCAAAACAATCTGCGTGCGCAAGAAAAGTTCGCGAAGGCGGAGCGCCTTCGCCACCTGGCGGGGCGCCCGCGCTCCCCAGGCTACTTCTTGTCTTCGTCGAGCTTCGCTTTGACGGCGATCTCGATCTCATCGTAGAGCGCGCGGTCGTTCTTGAGCACTTCCTTGGCGGCATCCCGACCCTGCGCGAGTTGGGCGCCTTTATAGCTCATCCACGAGCCGCGCTTTTCGACAATTTGTTTCTCCAAAGCGAGATCGAGGAGCGCGCCGGTCGAGGAGATGCCCTCGTTGTACATGATGTCGAACTCGGCTTCGGTGAAAGGCGGCGCGACTTTGTTCTTCACCACTTTCACTCGGGTGCGGTTGCCGGTGACGACACCGTCGGTCTGCTTGATCGCGCCGATGCGGCGGATGTCGATTCGCACGCTGGCGTAGAATTTCAGTGCTTTGCCGCCGGGTGTGGTTTCGGGGTTGCCGAACATGACGCCGATTTTCTCGCGGATCTGGTTGGTGAAGATGCAGCAGGTGCGCGCTTTTGAAATGAGCGAAGTGAGCTTGCGCATGGCAGCGCTCATGAGGCGCGCCTGGGCGCCCACGGTGGAGTCGCCGATCTCGCCTTCGAGCTCCTGTTTCGTGACCAGCGCGGCAACCGAATCGAGCACGATCACGTCGAGAGCGTTGGAGCGGACGAGCGTCTCGACAATCCGCAACGCCTCTTCGCCGGAACTCGGCTGCGAGACGAGCAAATCATCCATGTCGACCCCGAGACGACGCGCGTACTGCGGGTCAAGGGCGTGCTCGACATCGATAAAGGCGGCAAGCCCGCCGCGCTTCTGCGCCTGCGCGATCACGGTGAGGGTGAGAGTCGTCTTGCCGGACGATTCTGGTCCGTAAACCTCCACCACGCGTCCGCGCGGGAACCCGCCGACGCCGAGAGCACGATCGATCAGAATGTTGCCGGTGGGGATGACGTCGATGTCGACGATTTTCTCGTCGCCGAGGCGCATGATGGCGCCATCGCCATAGTCTTTCGCGATCTGCTGGAGGGCGAGATCGAGGTTCTTATTGCGCGCGGCGACGAGTTTGTCTTCTGAGGATTTTTCTTCTGTTTTGGTGGCCATAGGACGGGCTCCTTAGGTACGTCGGGCAGCGCGCGCCGCCAAGCAGAAAAGCGTGGCGGCACAAAAAATTGCGCCGCCACGCTCAAGGAACTCCGCCGCCATTACTGCGCGTCGGGCACAACGAAGACGTTGGCCTGCAGTCCGATTGTTAACCAAACGTAAAAGAGCCGCAGACTTTCGGCCTGCGGCTCTCACGAATTCTGAACCGGTTAGGACACGGTGATCTTTCGCGGCTTCACTTCCTCCGCCTTCGGCAGAGTGAGAGTGATCACGCCCTGCGTGATGCGGGCGCTGATCTTTCCGTTGGCGATCGAGGGGTCGATCTCAAACGTGCGCCGATAGTTGTGCGGGCGGGATTCGCGATGCACCAGGGTGCCTTCGATTGCCGGGTTGGAACGGCGACCGACGATGGAGAGTTCGTTATTCTCGATCGAGATCTCGAGGCCGTCCTTGCCCACTCCGGGCATTTCGAGCTCGAGGGTGTAGCCGTCGCCAGTTTCGTTCACGCTTGCGGGCGGAGTGATGAAACGCTCGGCCCGGCCGTTTTCACGACCATTGTTTTCGCGGACCAGATTATTTGTCATCGATTTCCTTTCTTGAATGGGCGTTGGTCAAAAAGCTTTTGCCGACGCAGTTATTCGATAGTGACTTCGACTTTCTTGGGTTTGGCTTCCTCTGCTTTGGGAAGCGTGACGGTGAGGATGCCATCCTTGTAGGTGGCGCTGACCTTCCCCGCCTCGACGCGGGTGGGGAGAGAAATGCTACGGCGAAATTTGCCGCTGAAGCGCTCGGTCCGTTCCGCGTTATCGCCTTCGTTGGAAGAAGAGGACTGCCGTTCGCCGGCGATCGTGAGCATGCCGTCGTGCAGAGAGATGTCGATCTCTTCCTTCTGCATGCCGGGCACTTCGAGCACGGCGACGACGTTCTCGCTGTTTTGGTAAAGATCGAGCGCCGGGGTCCAGCCACTGAAGAGCTGCGCTTGCCGGGTCAGGTTGCCGGCCGGCACTTCGAAGAGGTTGTTTAGCTCGTCTCGCAGCGTAGACCAGCGGTCAAAGCTCGACCAAACCGAGAGGTCAGGAGATTGGTAACGAATTAAACTCATAATTTTCCTTTCTATTGGTGATTGTGTTAGTGACGTGAACATCAGCTGTTCGAGTGCCAACAGTTTTCGTCGAGGTTTTTTTCAGATAAACAACTCGGAATGAGATGTTTCTTTCGATGAAGCTCTAGACGTGTTGTTCTAATAGAGCGCCAATAAGGCACACTCTCGGGGATGCAGCCCAGAAGACTAATGTGCCACAATGTTACAGATAGAATGCTTCCAAATCGGCTCCAATGCGGGAAGCCATTGCAACCCGGTCGCCGGCGATTAGGATGCCCTAAATGGCGCCATCGGCCGACGAAACATTCATGCGGGCGGCCTTGGTAGAAGCGCGGCGGGGACTTGGAACGGTGAGTCCCAACCCGGCCGTCGGTGCGGTCTTGGTTGATCGCCATCGAATCGTGTCGAGCGGGTATCATCGTGCCCGCGGATTGCCCCACGCGGAGATCGAATGCCTCGCGGCCGCTCCCGGTAGATCGCTCCGATCGGCCACGCTGTATGTGACGTTGGAGCCCTGTTCGACCACCGGCCGAACACCGCCGTGCACCGATGCGATCATTCGCGCCGGGGTGGGGCGGCTCGTGATCGGCGCGACCGATCCCAACCCTTTGCATGGCGGCGGTGCGACCCGCCAACTGCGCGCGGCGGGAGTCGATGTGGCTATCGGGGTCCTGGCCGACGAATGCAGCCGGTTAAACGAAGCTTTCAACAAGTGGATCGTGACGCGGAAACCTTTTGTCGTGGCAAAGGCTGGGATGAGTCTCGACGGGCACCTGACGAGATCGTCTAATGAAGGCCGATGGCTCACCAGTCCGAGCGCCCGCCGCCACGCGATGCAACTGCGGTCGCAGGTGGATGCGATCCTGATCGGCGCGGAAACCCTGCGGCAGGACAATCCGCGCCTAACGACTCGGGGAATCCGCGGCGCGCGCCAGCCGTGGCGGGTCATCCTTTCCCGCTCGGGCGACCTGCCCTGGGACGCGCACGTGTTCACCGACCGGCACGCTGATCGGACGCTGGTTTACCGTAGGAAGAGCCTCCAGGCTGTGCTGAGGGATCTGGGACGCAAGGAAATGACCAGCGTCCTGATCGAAGGCGGGGGCGACATTCTCGGGCAGGCCTTCGATGCCCGACTGGTGGACAAGATCCAATTTTACCTTGCTCCGCTCTTCACCGGCGGTCCGGTCCTGGCGGTCGGAGGAAGAGGGGCCGGCTCGACCGCTTCGGGGGCGCGTCTCGTCGGCGCGCGTCACGAAAAGGTTGGTTCCGATGTGGCGGTCAGCGGCTATCTGCGATGGGCCGAAGAAAAGGATGAATAACTCGCGACGGCGCGCGTCGGAAATTACGTTCTTTTATGGGAAAGGAGGTGAGGCAATGAACTGGAAGAAACTTCTGTTGATCGCGGCGGTGGCGGGGGCATTCACTTTTGCTTCCACAGCGAAATCGGATGCGGGCGTGCGCGTGGGAATCGGGATCGGACTCCCGATTGGATATTCCTGCGGTTATCCCTACGGATATTCCGCTTATGGCTACGGTTATCCGTATGGCTATGCGCCGTATTACGCGTCTTACGGCTACCGTCCGGTGGTCTATCGCCGTCCGTACGTTTATACGCGTCCGGTGGTGGTAAATTATCACCCCCGGCGTGTCGCCCGGCACCGCCCTCGTCGTTAGGCGAGGGGCCCGGGCAAGCCGGGTGCAGTTTGGAGATCGGCAGCTTCGAGGAATCCCTCGAGCTGCCGAATTCTCGTCGGGTGCCGCATCTTGCGCAGCGCTTTGGCCTCAATCTGCCGGATGCGCTCGCGGGTGACGCGAAATTGCCGGCCCACTTCTTCGAGCGTACGGCTGTAGCCATCGACTAACCCGAACCGCTGCTCCAGCACCTGGCGCTCGCGATCGGTCAAAGTATCAAGGACGTCTTTGATCTTCTCCTTCAAGAGCGCGATGGCCGTCATATCGCTGGGGTTTTCTGCGCCTTTATCCTCGATGAAGTCGCCGAAATTCGTCTCTTCGCTTTCCCCCACCGGGGCCTGCAGCGAAATCGGCTGCTGCGCCATCTTAAGCACCGCCCGCACGCGATCGACCGGGAGCAAAATCTCTTCGGCGACCTCGTCCGGGGTCGGCTCGCGACCATATTCCTGGAGCAGTTGCTTCTGCACCCGCATCAGTTTGTTGATCGTCTCGATCATGTGCACCGGGATTCGGATGGTGCGGGCTTGGTCGGCAATCGAGCGGGTGATCGCCTGCCGAATCCACCAGGTCGCATAGGTGGAGAATTTATATCCGCGGCGGTATTCGAATTTCTCCACCGCCTTCATCAGACCCATGTTGCCCTCCTGGATCAGGTCGAGGAAGGAGAGGCCGCGGTTGGTGTATTTCTTGGCGATGGAAATGACGAGGCGCAGGTTGGCCTCGATCATTTCGGTTTTGGCGCGGAGCGCTTTGCGGAGCCAACTGCGCAGCTCCTGATATTGCTCGCCAAATTCCGCGCTCGAAAGCCAGAGAGCGGCCTCGATTTCCCGAATTCGTTTCGTTTGCGGACACGGTCCCCGATGTTTAGGGCGTTTTTTGATCTCTTCCTGGAGACTGCGCAACCGGGCGTAGTGCTCGTCGGCCAGGTGGACGAATTCTTCCGTCACCCTCTGTTTAAAAAAGAATTGCGGATAGAGGCTCTGCAGCTTGGCGACGGCTTTATCGAAACTCTTCAATTTCGCGGTCTCGACCCGACCTCTGCGGGAAAGGCCTTCGTAGTCGCGTGCCAGGTCCGTGCTCATCTTCTTCACCTTCTTGCAGAGGCGCGGCAGCATTTTCATGTAGCGCTCGCGACTCTCGATTTTCTTGTCGAGGATCACGCGATCAAATCGTTCTCCGCCCTCAGTCAATTTCACCGCCAGTTCGAGATGAGCGCGGGCCACGAACCCAAACCGGTGCACATGATTCGCCACCCGCACTTCGGCTTCCTCGATACGTTTGGAGATTTCCACCTCCTGCTCGCGGGTCAGGAGCGGCACCTGGCCCATCTGTTTGAGGTACATCCGCACCGGATCGTCGAGGATATCGAGCTTCGGCTCGGGTTTTTCCTCCTCTTCATCAAGATCTTTTTTGACGTCCTTGTAGCGATCGACCTCGGAGGCCTCGATGATGTCGATCTCGAGCTTGCGCAGACGGATCAGTATCAGATCGAGCTCGTCGGCATCGGTCAGCTCAGGCGGCAACGTTTCATTGAGATCGTCGAAAGTGAGATAGCCCTGCTCCTTGGCCAGCTTGATCAGCTCGCGAATGCGTTCCTGGGTCGCGCCCGTCAGAGCTTCGGGCGTGTCGCCATTTGCACTGGTCGCTCCGTTGCTGTGATTGGCGAGCGAGGAGGCGCGAACCTGCTGGGCCGTGGCTGCCTTTTTCGGACCGGGTGGCCGTCCCCGGCCGCGCTTGGCGGGCGGAACTTCCGGCGAAATCTCCTTATGCGGACGTCCCCGCGGCCGTTTCACTTCAGCGGCGACCGTTTTCTTTTTGCCCTTCGGCTTCGGCGGGCGACCCCGCTTCTTCGGCGGGCGCGCGGCTGCTTTAGACGGCTTTTTGGGGCGTGCGGAAGATTTCGATTTCTTGGCCAAAACGATTTGCGGTTGAGCGATGGACGAAAAAGCAGGTTCCGCGCTAGCCGCCCCGCTCCCCTTTCCCTAGGACTCCAGCGCGCGGGCCGGCGAAAACCGTGAAAAGTCGTCGAGTTGCCCGCGCAGGTCAACCACCTGTTTCTGCAAATTGGCGACCTCGCCCGCGCTAAGTTGCGGAAGCTTCAATTTGCTCTCCGCCGCCTGCAGCCGGCGCCGCAATGCCGGTTGGCGCAGACCCTGCCACCACTCGCGCGCCACCTTCTCGGCGTTAGGCGGCATCTTTTGCATCAGCCAACCGGAGACTAACGACTCCTCGGTTGTCGAAAGCGAGGAGAGGAAAGAGTTAACCGAGGAGGGATCGTCGGGCCGAACCTCGCTTGCCAGGATGCGGGCCAGCATTTCGCTCCCCGGTGTCTCTTGCATCACCTCGGGCCAATCCTGCGAGTGCAAAAAATTGCGCACCTCCACGTCGCGCAAGGCCAGCAGGCAAAGAAGCGCGATCTCGTGACGAGGAGCCGGCGCCACCGTCCGCGGCGGTGTGTCCTGTCCGCCGCGACCGCGCTGTGGCTTCGGGAGCAGGTTGGTAAAATCCGCCGCGCCCACGCCGAGCCGCGCCGAGATTTTGCTGATCACCTCGTTACGCATGAGTGGATCGTGGACGCGGGCCACGGTCTCGGCCAGGTCGCGGGCGATCTGCATCTTGGCATTCAGATTCGTTAGGTCGGTCGCGGAAACCTGCCGCTCGATCCAGAAGTCGAAAAAATCGCGGGCGGCTGCGATCCGCGCGCCGAAGACCTCCGCGCCTTCTTTTCGGACTAACGAATCGGGATCTTCACCTGGCGGCATCTCGGCCACGCGGACGACGAGGTCATTTTCCAAGAGCGGTTCGAGCGAGCGCTCGGCCGCTTTTTGTCCGGCAGCATCGGCATCGAAACAGAGCACGACTTCGCTCACGTAACGCTTCAGGATCCGCGCCTGCCCTTCGGTAAAGGCGGTTCCCTGCGGAGCCACGACATTCGTGAGGCCGGCCTCGAAGAGCGTGATGAGATCGAGCTGTCCCTCGCAGACGATCGCGCTGTCCGCCTCGATCAGGCCGCGTTTCGTTTTCTGCAGGCCAAAGAGGACGCTGCCTTTGCGGAAGAGTGGCGTCTCTGGCGAATTGAGATATTTCGCGGTCTCCGTATCGCTCGTCAGGATGCGTCCGCTGAAGGCGATCACTTCGCCGACATCGTTGCAGATCGGGAACATGAGCCGGGCGCGAAAACGATCGTAGACATCGCTTTCCGGCCGTTCCTCGTCCCGCAGCTTGACCAGACCGCTCTGCAAAATTGCGCCCCGTTTAAACCCCTGATCCAGCGCCCATTTCAAGAAGCTGTCCCAGGTATCCGGGGCGAAACCGAGCTGCCACGATTTCGCCACCTCGTTCGTTAGGCCGCGTTTCTTCAGGTATTCGCGCGCCGGCTTGGCTAGCTCGCGTTTCATCAGGTTTTCGTGAAACCATTCCGCCGCTTCCGCGTGCAAGCGCAGCAGGGTGCGCCGCGCTTCGTGCTGGCGATCGTCTTCGCTGTTGCCACCTTTTTCTTCGATCACCGGAATGCCGGCACGCGCGGCCAGCTTCTTCACCGCCTCGGGAAAATTGATGTGTTCGTAGAGCCCGACGAATTTGAAAACGCCGCCTCCTTCGCCGCAGCCGAAGCATTTAAAAATCTGCCGCTGCGGATTGACCGTGAACGACGGCGATTTTTCCTGATGGAACGGGCAAAGCGCCTTCCAGGTGGATCCGGCGCGCTTGAGCGGAAAATAGGAGCCGATCACCTCCACGATGTCATTCGCGGCGGCGACCTGCTCGATGACGTGGGTCGGGATGGTTCCCATGTTTTTCCTCGTGACGACGGCCGAACGCTGTCAGATTAACGCAGCGCCTGCGGGCGTCCAAATGATCATGTTATGAGCCACATTGCGACCCGCTTTTTGATTACCTGGTTGGCCTTCGCTTGCTCGTTAGGCACGGCCACTGCCCGCGACGAGATTGGGCGCGGCGATATCGTGGTCGTTCCCTTGCAGGGAGAAGTGGCGCCGTCGCTCGCTCTCTTCCTGCGCCGCGCGACCAAGACGGCGGAGAGCGCCGGCGCGGCAGCGATTGTCTTCGACATGGATACCTACGGCGGCCGTCTCGATTCCGCGGAGAAAATCACCGGCATCCTTAATCACGCCACCATCCCGACTTATACCTACATCAATTCCAACGCCGGCTCGGCTGGGGCGCTGATCGCGCTCGCGACCAAGCACATTTACATGGCCCCGGTGAGTGCGATCGGCGCGGCCGCTCCCATCCTTTCGACCGGGGAAGATCTGCCGCCGACGGCGAAGGAAAAAACAGTCTCGTTTTGGTCGGCGCTGATTCGCAGTAACGCCGTCCGCAACGGCCACAACCCCGATATCGGCGAGGCCTTCATGAACAAGGAGAAGGAGGTGAAGATCGGCTCGCGGGTGATCCATCCGAAGGGCTCGCTCCTCACCCTCAGCGCCCAGGAAGCGTCGGAGAAGATCAAAGGCAGGCCGGTTCTGGCGGAAGGGACGGCTGAATCGGTCACCGAGCTGGTGCAGAAGGCGGGATTGAAAGGCAAAGTCGTGCGGTTCGAGCCAAGTGGGTTCGAGCAACTTGCCTTTTGGCTCACCGCTCTCGCGCCGTTGCTCTTGTTAGGCGGAATTCTCGGCGCCTACACCGAGTTCAAGATTCCCGGGTTCGGCCTTCCCGGCACCCTCTCGATCATCTGCTTCGCTCTCTTTTTTCTCGGCCACTATTTCGCCGGGCTGGCCGGCTGGGAAGTGGTCGGGCTTTTCGTTCTCGGGGTCGTTTTTGTCCTGGTGGAGATTTTGTTTTTCGGGCACTCCACCATCGTCTTTGGCGTGGTCGGCGTGTTGCTGATGATCGGCTCGCTCTTTTGGGCGATGGTCGATCGTTATCCTGGCCAGAAATTCTTTCCGACCAGTCAAATGCTGGTCGTCCCAATGCTTAATCTCACCATCACCCTCGTCGCCGCGGTCATCCTCATCTTTATCCTGGCCCGCTATCTTCCGCAGACCAGCCTCTATCGGCGCTTCATTCTCAACACCACCAACCCGCCCGGCCCCTCGCTTGAGGGAACCCCGCGCTCCTTTGCCACCGCCCTGCCGCTCAGCCCGGGAATGCGGGGTCGCGCGCTCTCTACTCTTCGCCCGAGTGGAAAAGCGGAGTTCGAGGACCACGTCGTGGACGTGGTGACGGAAGGCGAATTCATCGCCGCGGAGACTCCCGTCTCGATCGTCTCGACTGACGGGATGCGCGTCGTGGTCAAAGGAGCGGGAGTCTGATGGCGCGCAGGGAGCCCGTCGGCGCAGCCGAACCGCGGCCTGCGCTCTCGCGCAATGTGCGAATGGCCCTGAGCTATCTCGCTCTTTTCATTTTCACCCTCTTCGCGCTCTACCCGATCAGCCGCATCGTCACGATCGCGCTCCGGCCGGGCGATCAGCTGCTTTCCTCTTCGCTCGCACTCATTCCGCATGGCGCGACGCTCTCGAATTTCCGCACCCTCCTGTTCGAGACGCCGTTTCTGCGCTGGCTCGGCAATTCCGCCCTCATCGCGCTCGCCGTCACGATCACCGGAGTCGCGCTCGCCTCCACCGCGGGCTACGCGCTCTCGCGTTTCCGTTTTCTCGGGCGCAGTTCCACCCTCCATGGCCTTCTCGTCACCCAGATGTTCCCGGCCACGATGTTACTCCTCCCGCTCTACCTCATCCTGATCAAGCTCAGCCTGATCAACTCCTACCTTGGCGTCATCATCATCTACAGCGCCACCGCCCTGCCGTTCTGCATCTGGCAATTGAAAGGCTACTACGACACCATCCCGCTCTCGCTCGAGGAAGCCGCCGGTATCGACGGCTGCAATCGGTGGCAATCGTTTTACCTCATCGTCCTGCCGCTTTCCGCGCCGGCCATGGTCATCACCGCGCTCTTTTCCTTCCTGACCGCGTGGAACGAATACGTCGTCGCCGCCCTCGTCCTGCAGGATGTCGATCTCTTCACCCTTCCGTTAGGCTTGAAGATGTTCCAGTCCAACATGAGCACGCAATGGGGCCTCTACGCCGCTGGCGCGTTGCTCGTCTCGGTCCCGGTGGTCATCCTGTTCCTCGTCCTCAGCCGCTACCTCATTTCCGGGTTGAGTTCCGGGGCGGTCAAAGGTTGAAGCGGCTGGTTTGTCTCGGTGAAAAAATTCCGCTTCGTCTTCATCCTCGTCCTCGTCCTCGATTGCGTAGTCGTTAGGGCCGATCAGATCAACCTCGCAGAAGCCGACGCCAGCCAGGAAGCCTACAAGGGCGGTTTCGGCAGCGGGAGGAATGGCGGAAGCGGCTTTGGGGAATGGAAAATGACCAACGAAGGCCACGCCGAAAAGCGCCACGCCGGCGCTTACCTCGCGACCGTGGAGAACAACAACGCCATCACCGGCATCGCCTATCACAAGAAAGCGTGGGGCCTTTACGCCAATGGCACCGGCTTCGAGCAAGCCGTCGCTTTTCGTGCCTTCACCGCCCCGCTCGCGGTCGGCGATTCCTTTTCCTTCCTGATGAAGACCGGTCCTTTCAAGAAAAAGTTCGAGACCGACGATCCGGCGCCCGGCTCGGTCGGCCTCACCTTGCGCACCAGCAACGCGACCAATGCACCGGCCGACTACAACAAAGACGCCGTCTTCGAATTCAGCGCGAGCGAAGGCAAACCGGACTACCAGATCGCCGATGGCAGTGCCGAAGAGAAAACCGACTCCGGCGTACCCCTCAACGACAGCGGCGTGACCGTCACTGTCACGATCACGGGCGCAGACAGCTACGACGTCGAGATCCAGACGATGAACGACAAGCAGCTAACGAAATTGCTGGGCCGAAAATTGAAAGCCGCCGGCCCCATCACCAGCCTGGCCATTTTCAATCGAGACAGCGAAAAGAACGACGCCTATTTCAACTCGCTGCAAGTGGCGCGGGAGAACGAATAGCCCGCCGATTAGTTGAAACGTGCACCCGGCGCGGCTCGAACGCGCAACCTACGGCTTCGGAGGCCGTCACTCTATCCAGTTGAGCTACGGGTGCAGCGGTCGGCATTATAGCGGCCGCGTCCCAAAGCACAACTTACGGCATCACCGTGAGCGTGAGATCATTCCCATCGCCGCCCGCGTAGCTCACTTGGAACTTATTGCTTCCCACCGTAAAGGTGGATCCGTTAGGCAGATTGGCGAACGTGCCGGCGATCGACATCGCGGCGGTGTTGCTGATCACGGTCAAGACCGTGCCGGGCGCGAGCGCGCGGCCACCGGGGTCGCGGAGCCGAAATTGCGTGTGATCGATCGTCACGCCGTGGGCGACGATCTCATCCGCGATCGCTGCCTTGGAGTTCAACCCGACGAGGCAGGTGGCATCGGCGTGGAAGGTGAGGCTGCTCGCGATCGTCAGGACGGCGGGTTTCCCGCCGCTTCTTCCCGGCGACAAAACCGCGCCCGCACCGCTGCCGGTCCCCACCGTCACTGCGCCCGCGATCGGTCCGCGGCCGCCGAGCGTGCCGGCCTCGACTGTGACCGGTCCGTTGCCGGTGGCGAGGCCTGTCGGGTTATTGAGCACCAAACGCCCACCCTGAATCACCGTCGGACCGTTATAGGTATTCGCGCCGCTTAAGATCAGCGTGCCAGTTCCCACTTTGGTGAACGAGCTGTTCGCCGCCCCGGTCCCGTCCTGGATGATCCCGGAGAAGGAGGTCGACAAACCATTGCTGCCCACCGCCAGATCGGTGTTCCCGAGAGTCACCACGCCGTCGCCCTCCAGAGAACCGATGACCAGGTTCAAGGTCTCCTGCACATCGAGAAAACCG
>JALYOR010000020.1 GCA_030856765.1 Verrucomicrobiota bacterium
CTTTGGGGCCGGACATTTCCCTGGCAGCATCAACATTGGGATGGGCAGCCCTTCTTTCTCCACCTGGACCGGGTTCATGGTCCCGGGTGAAAAGCGGATCATGCTCATCCTCAATTCGCCTAACGACGCCAAAACAACGCAGTTAGATCTGGCCCGCATCGGCTTCGACAACATCCTCGGTTACGTCAAGGCCGATGCCGTCACCAAAACGGAGAAGCTTCCCCAAGTCAGCGTGGAAGAAGTCAGGGGCCAGCAGGCCGACGGCCCGCTCCTGGTCGATGTCCGCACCCCGACCGAGTGGCGCAATGGACACATTGATGCGGCGAAACACGTTCCTCTCGCTTCCTTTGCCCAAAAGCTGCCGGATTTGCCCAAGGACCGATCCATCCGGGTGATTTGCGGCAGCGGCTACCGCAGCTCCCTCGCGACCAGCCTGCTCCAGGCCGCCGGTTACCAGGATGTGGCCAACGTCACCGGCGGCATGACCGCCTATTCCGAGGCCGCCCGTTAGATCGTTGCTGCGGAAAATGCTGATCGCTTGAGGAAATCTGCGCGGAGAACTACCGCGCCGATGTGTCCAATTCGATTCTCTCTGTAAGGTGGGCCATGGAATTTCCGCCGAAAAATGATGACCACGTTTTGGTGGTCGGCATTTTCCAAAGCGCGGAAACTGCCCGAGCCGCACTAAAAGCCCTCACCCGCGCGCGCTTCCGCCGGAGCGCCGCGATTCACCTCGGTCCGAGGGGCCGTCCGCGGGTGGAGGTGCCCGGCGTCTCCGCACTCGGCGGCATTCTCACCGGAATCATACTGGTCCTGGCGCTGGCGGGTTTCCTCTTCTGGCAACACGGCCTCCATGCCGGCATCTGGCTGCGCGGATTTCTCCCGCTCTTTTTCGCGTTCGCCATGTTCGGCGGATTGGTCGGTTGGTTGTTGACTCGCCTGCTTCAACGCCGCGTCGACTCCGGGAACATCGAGCGCTGCTCGAGCACCACCCTGCCCGATGAGACGCTTGTCCTCGCGGAAGTCGAGACGTCCGAAACGAAGCGGTTGCTGGAGGTCTTCGCAGAAATCGCAACCGACGCGCCGGTCACCTTCGCTTTCCATCCGCCGCCTTCGTTTTTGGCTGAGTCCGCCACCAGCGCGCTCGGCCACGAACGGCCATCGAGCCAGCGACTGGCCGAGAATGCCCCCCGCTTCGCTGCCTCGGTCCCAGTCAGCCGCACGGCGAAGGCGCGGGGCGATTCTTTCCTCGCTCGTCTGCGCGAGATCGAGCGCGCGCTGGAATGGGCCAACGCCAGCCTCACGATGTCGGCCGACGTCCACCACGCTTTCACCCTTTCGGCCGAATGGCTGCTCGATAACGCCTACCTGATTCGCGAACAGATCACCGATCTGCGCCGCAGCCTCCCGCAAAAGTCATACGGCCAGCTACCGATCATCGCCAGCGGCCCCTACACCGGGCTGCCGCGCATCTACCAGGTCGCGGGCGAGATCGTGGCCGAGAGCGGGGGCGCGCTCGAGTCGGAAATCATCGGGCGTTTCCTGACCGCCCTTCAGACCAGAGCACCGCTCGATATTGGCGAACTCTGGGCCTTGCCGCTCATGCTGCGACTCCAGTTGCTCGATTGCCTGCGCGCGCTCGCGGTGCAGGTCGAGCAACAACAGAGCCAGAGCGAAGAAGCCGATTTCTGGGCCAACCGCCTCACCGCCGCCGCCCGCCATAGTTCGACCAGCCTCCTCCGCCTGATGGAGGAGCTCGTCGAGCGTTTGCCCGAGCCTGCGCCGCATTTCGCGAGCGAGCTGGTGGCGCACCTCTACGACGAGGAAACGGTGCTGCCTCTCGTCAGCGGCTGGCTCGAACGCACGCTGCGCGCGCCGCTTCTCGAAATGATGCAGCAGGAACATCGCCGGCAAGCCGTACAGCAGACTGCGCTGGCTAACGTGATCAACAGTTGCCGGCGTCTCGGACAAACTTCGTGGCCGGAATTTTTCGAATCGGTCAGCTGGGCCGAAATTGAACTCTCGACCGACCCGGCGGGCGTCTACGCGCGTCAGGACTTCGAAACGCGCGATCTTTGCCGGCGCGCGGTGGAGCAAATCGCGCGCTCGTCGAAACGCTCCGAGCCCGAAGTTATCGAGCAGGCTCTCGCGCTGGCCAAAGCGGGCACTGACGAAGTCACCGGCAACGTGAGCTATTACCTGATCGATGCCGGTCGCCCTGCGCTCGAGCGCGCGCTCAAGGCCAGGGTGCCACTGGCGGAACGTGAGCGCCGCTGGCTTCGGGCGCATGCGACCAGCGTCTATTTCGGCGGACTCTTCCTTTTCACCATCGTGTTGATGGCGGCGCCGCTCGTTTTCATTTCACCCTGGGTCTCGCGCCTCACGCTCGGCCTCCTCGAGGTCCTGCTCGTCATCCCGGCGAGCGAAGTCGCGGTCCTGGTCCTGAACTATTTCGTGACCGCACTCCTGCCGCCACAGTTCCTGCCGAAGATGTATTTCCGCAAGGAAGGCATCCCGGATGATTGTCGCACCCTGGTCGTGGTCCCGACGCTGCTCGGCACCCGCGAGTCGATCGAGAACGAGCTCAATCGCCTCGAGATTCGGTATCTCGGCAACACCAACGCCAACCTGCGTTTCGCGCTCCTCTCCGATTTCGCCGATGCGCCGCGCGAGACCATGACGGAGGACGCCGAGCATCTCGATCTCGCCACTCGCGGCGTCGAGGAATTGAATCGCCGGCACGGTTCCGGCCACTTCTTCCTTTTTCATCGCGGACGCGCCTGGAGCGAGACCGAGCAGCGCTGGATCGGGTGGGAACGCAAACGCGGGAAGCTCGAAGAGCTGAATCGGTTTCTCGTCGGCGAGACCGTGCCCGAACTGGAGAATTTCCTCCGTGTCGGCGATCGCGGCGAGCTGACGGGCATGCGCTTCGTCATCACGCTCGACGCGGATACGCAACTGCTCCGCGGCACCGCGCGGCGCATGATCGAGACGCTGGCGCATCCGCTAAACCAGGCGCGGCTTTCACCCGACGGCCGCAAAGTCGTTCGCGGCTACACGCTCATTCAACCGGGCGTGAGCGCGACGCTCCCAAGCGCCACGGCGACCTGGTTTTCGCGCATTTTTGCCGATCCGCGCGGGATCGATCCCTACACCCACGCCGTCTCCGACGTTTACCAGGACCTGGTGGGCGAAGGCAGTTATCACGGCAAAGGCATCTACGATTTGCGCACCTTTCATCGGGTCTTGTCCGGCCGATTTCCGGAGGCGCACCTGCTCAGTCACGATCTGCTCGAGGGCAGCCACGTCCGCGTCGGATTGGCCACGGATATCGAGTTACTCGACGTTTTCCCGAGCAGCTACATCTCGTGGTGGAATCGGCAGCATCGCTGGATTCGCGGCGATTGGCAGATCATCGACTGGCTGAGAAGTCGCGTTCCGACGCACCGCGGCGCAAAGGAAAAAAGCGCGCTGACCGCCTTTAACCAGTGGAAAATTTTGGACAACCTGCGGCGCAGCCTGGTCCCGCCCGCGACGATCGCGCTCCTGCTCGCCGGCTGGCTTTACACGCCGAAGCCGCTGCTCTGGAGCGGCATCGTCGCGGCCTTGATGCTCTGGCCGGTCCTGACTTCGCTCCTCGGCCTG
>JALYOR010000048.1 GCA_030856765.1 Verrucomicrobiota bacterium
AGAGCGACCTGTTCGAGCTCTTCAACGGAGTCGGCCAGGTGCAAAACGCCGAGGTCGTGACCTACAAGCATAACGAGCGCTCGAAAGGGTTCGCCTTTGTGCAGATGCAGACGGTCGAGGAAGCCAAGCGGGCGGTCGACGAACTGCACGACAAAGAGTTCCTGGGCCGCAAGCTGGTGGTGAGTGGCGCGAAGAGCGACAGTCATTCCCGCGACTAGCCGAAGTCTTCGAGACCGGGGGATCGGGTGGCGTTAGGCTGCCGGTCTCCCGGTCTTTTTTTTGCCGTGGAGAATATCGAGGTGGAGCGAACGAAGCTGAACAACTGCTTTTTTATTGTCGGGCCGACGTCGGGCGGGAAGTCGGAGCTGGCGGCGGAGGTGGCGGCGCGCTGCGACGCCGAGGTGGTGAGCGCAGATGCGTTCCAGATCTATCGCGGGCTCCCGTTGCTGACGGCGCAACCGGACGAAGCCACGCTGAGGAAGGTGCCGCATCATTTGATCGGTGCCGTGCCGCTCGACGAGGGGATGAGCGCAGAGAAATTTCGCGGGCTGGCGCTTTCGGCGATCGAGGAGATCAACGGACGGGGAAAGCTGGCGATCGTGGTCGGTGGGAGCGGGCTTTACCTCAAGGCGTTGACCCATGGCCTCGCGTCGCTGCCGGCGGTGGATGTGAAGTTGCGCGCGGAACTCAATGCGCTCTCCCTCGAGGAGTTGAATGCGCGGCTGCTGGCGGTCGACCTGCTGGGGGCGGAAAAGATCGATCGGCGGAACAAGCGGCGCGTCGTTAGGGCGCTGGAGATTTTCGCGCAGACCGAGATGCCGGCTTCTGCGCAACGACCGCAATGGCAACAGGACTCGGTGTCGGCGACCGGCGTTTTGATATTGCGCGAACGCGCGGAACTCTATGCCCGCATCGATCGGCGGGTGGAGGAGATTTTTCGCGACGGGGTGACGGAGGAGGTGGCGCGGGTCGGCCGGCTCAGCGTCACGGCGGCGGAAACGCTCGGGCTGGAGGAGATTCGCCGGCTGTTGGAGGGAAAGATAAGCGCGGCGGAATGCGTCGCAGCGATTCAGCAGTCGACCCGCCGCTATGCCAAAAGACAGTTGACCTGGTTTCGCCAGCAACCTATTTTTGAACCACTGAATTTGTCGAAGGATCACGCCACTGCCGCTGATTGGATCCTGCAAAAGGTAGCCCTTTTGCGACCCCACGAATGATCGACACTCGACCGCAATGCCGACAGGAGCGTGCTCTTCTCATCGGGCTCGAGCAAGACGGCGTCTCGAAGTGGGATCTGCGCGATTCGCTAGCCGAATTGCGCGAGCTGGCTCGCTCCGCCGGCGCGCACGTGGTCGATATGGTCACGCAAAAATTGCCGAAGCCGACGGCGCCTTTCTACATTGGGAAAGGGAAGGCGGAGTTGATCAAGGAGTCGTTCCAGGATCAGCAGGTGACGTCGGTGATTTTCGACAACGAGCTCTCGCCCGCGCAGGGGCGGAACTTGGAGAACCTCTTTTCAAGGAAAGTGCTCGATCGAACCCAACTCATCCTCGACATTTTCGCCCAACGAGCCCGGAGCCGGGAAGGGCGGTTACAGATCGAGCTGGCGCAATTGCAATACCTGCTCCCGCGCCTGACGAGGATGTGGACGCACCTTTCCCGCCAGACTGGCGGGATCGGAACGCGTGGACCCGGTGAAACGCAGCTCGAAGTCGATCGCCGCCGGGTGCAGGAGCGCATCGCTCGGTTGGAGCGTGACCTGGGGGAAGTGCGTAAGCATCGCGCGGTGCAGCGCCAGGGGCGCAAGCGGCATCAATGGCCGGTGGCAGCGGTGGTCGGTTACACCAACGCGGGCAAGTCGACTCTGCTCAACCTGCTTACCGGCTCCGCGGTGCTGGCCGAGGACAGACTGTTTGCGACGCTCGACCCGACGACGCGCAGCCTGACTTTGCCTAACAAACAGCGGGTGTTGCTCACTGATACGGTCGGTTTCCTGCGAAATCTCCCGCACACTTTGATCGAGTCGTTCAAAGCCACGCTCGAGGAAGTGGTGGAAGCGGACCTGCTCATTCACGTCGTCGATGTAAGCCATGACCAGATCGAGGAACAGATGGCGGCGGTCGATGCGGTGATCAAAGAGATCGGGGCCTACGGCAAGCAAACGCTGATCATTTTCAACAAAATCGACGCACTGCCGGACACAGAAATGGCGCGAAGTTATCTCGAAAAATTTCCGGGCAGCGTGGCGATCTCCGCCCGCACCGGCGAAGGTGTGGAAGAGCTGATCCCGGCGCTGCAGGAAACGCTCAGCTCCTGGCGACTGCGCTCTCGATACAAGATGCCGCAGAGCGAATCCGCGCTGCTCGCCGAGGTGCATCGGGTCGGGCATGTGCTTGAGTTGCGGTATGAGGACGAATTTGTCGAATTGGTCGCGCACGTCCCGCCGCAACTGGAAGCGAAGCTGGCACCCTATCTTGTTCGGCCCGGCGACACCCTCGCCGCGCCAGCCTAACGACCGGTGAACTGGTATGGGCGCTGGGTGAACCGGCTCGGTCTCACCAACCGGCCGCGGATTCGCAAACTAATCGTCGGAATAATCGGCGGGACGGTGGTCTTGTTTGGTCTCGCACTGGTTGTCCTGCCGGGGCCGGCGGTGGTGGTGGTTCCGCTCGGACTGGCCTTGCTCGCGACTGAGTTTGCCTGGGCGCGACGGCTGATCAAGCGGGGAGGCGACTTCTGGGGAAGGGCGCGCCGCTGGAAGCGGCGCCAGGCCGAGGAGACGGGAGATTCGTTAGGCCATGATTCGAACTGAACGCGTCCAAAAGCTGGTCGTGGCGCTGCCGAAGGTTTATCCGGACGCGCATTGCGAGCTCGTTTTCAAGACGCCGCTGCAACTGCTCGTCGCCACCATCCTGTCGGCGCAATGCACCGACAAACGGGTCAACCTGGTCACGCCGGCGCTCTTCGCCCGTTATCGCTCGGCGGCGGCTTTCGCGGCCGCGCCGACGGCCGAGTTGGAGAAAGCGATCCAATCGACGGGCTTCTTTCGCGCCAAGACCAAGAGTATTCGCGCCGCCACCGCGGCGATTGACAAGGATCATGCTGGCAAGGTGCCGCGTACGATGGGGGAGCTGCATGCGCTGCCCGGTGTCGGACGCAAGACAGCCAATGTCGTGCTTGGGAACGCCTTCCAGATCGACGAGGGCATAGTAGTCGACACGCACGTGGCGCGCCTTTCGCACCGCCTCGGCCTAACGAAGGAATCGGATGCGGAAAAGATCGAGCGTGACCTGACAAAGCTCGTGCCCAAAGCGCATTGGACGAACTGGAGCCATTGGCTCATCTGGCATGGGCGCCGCCGCTGCTTCGCGCGCAAGCCCGATTGCCGGAACTGCGAGATCTACGATCTTTGTCCGTCGGGAAAAAAATTTATCCGCTCGGGCGAAGCGCGACCGTCAGCATGAGGCGGTCTGGCGCGCTCCATCTGAATTTCGACGACGCTTGGAATCTTGCCGGCCTTCCGTTGCCGTCGGCCGACGTGCGGGATTGGGGGCCGCGGCTGCGCTTTTCCGCGCCGGTCAGGGAGATCCAGGCATTTTACCGGACGGAAGGAAGGGAATTGCCGCCTTTTCTTCTCTACGGCTCCGGCGATTTCCATCACCTCACTGCTCTCTGGCTGCGCCGCCTCACCGGGCCCACGACCGTGGTCTCGTTCGATAACCATCCCGATTGGGATATCCGGCCGCCGAAATGGTGTTGCGGTGGCTGGGTCAATCGCGCGCTCGATCTGCCGCAAGTGTCCAAATTGAGTGTCTGGGGTTGCGGAAATTTCGAATGCTGGTGGCCGGGGCGACTCTTCGGGAACCGCTGGGCGGAACACACCGGCCGGCTCGAAGTTCATCCATGGGCGGACGATCGCAGCGGGCGAGAACGAACCCGGCACGGGGCCATTTTTCGCCACGATTGGCGGGAGAAATTTGCCCGCTTCGTTCAGGAACTAGGCGCGGAGCGCGTCTATGTGACGGTGGACCTGGATTGCCTGCGCGGAGAGGAGGCAGCGACGAATTGGGAAAGCGGGCGCTTCACGGTGGACGATGTTGCCTGGGCGCTGGAGCTGCTCGCAGGTGGGAATCGTATCGTGGCGGGCGACATCTGTGGCGCGTGGTCGCCCGGTCGTTACGCGCGCGCCAAGCAGCGCTTTGCCGCCCGGATGGATCATCCCCCGCTTCCACCTCGCGATCCGGTTGAGATGCGGCAGACGAACGAAGCCACCCTGCGCCGGCTCTGGCCGATCTTAACTCATCGAGACCAGGATCACGCCGAGGCTGATCACGAGCGAGCCAATCGTTAGGCGAAGAGTTAGTTTTTCCTTCAGCAGCCACGCGCCGGCGAAGGCGATCAGGATCACGCTCATTCCCTGGAAGGGGAAAAAATAGCTGAGATCGAAGCGCTGGAGCAGGCCGATGTTGACGAAGAAATTGACCGCGAAAACCGCGATGGCGGCCGCAAAGACCCGGGTGGCGTGGAAGCGCGAATAGGTTACCCGCGCGGTGATGTCCATCGCATGCTTGAGCAGAATTTGTCCGGCGACAAAGCAGGAGACGCTGACAAAAATCAGGAAGGCCGCGAAAAGCGTCATAGGCGTGCCTCCAACTTGGCGGCGGGTTGGGCCACGATCAGAAGCCCGATGAGGACAAGGGCAATGCCGGACCAACGCCGCGGAAGAATGGCTTCGCCCAGAAAAATCCAGGAGCTGAGAGGGACGAGGATGTGAACGGCATTCCCGACCGGGAAAGCGATCGTGAGGGGGAGTTTTCGGATGGTGGCGAGCCAATTAAACAGGCTGATCACCGAAGCAAGAATGCCCCACCACACCCAACCCGAGCGCAGACCGGTCAGGCCGGTCCACGACCAGGCGCTATTTGGATCGGCGGTCGCGACGGCGCCGAGTTTGAGGAAAATCTCCGCGGCGGTGGCGAGCAGCACGCAGATGGCCAGCTGTGTCCAGGGGTTGAGGAACCACTGCCGTAGGAAAACCATCAAGAGCGGAGGCTAGAGCTCGTGCGCGTTGGCGAATTGCTGTAGCACCGGGGCGTGTCTGGTCGGCTGCAGGAAACCGAGGGCGCGGCGAAAGATCGGGCTGAGCAGTGCGCCGGTGTGCATGACGTAGAGGTCGAGTGGCACGAGTTCGCAGCCCAGATGCAATTTTGGGTCATAATTCAGCGGGCTGCTGCAATAAGAGTGCAGGCCTTGATCGAGCGCCCAGGTGATGATGTCCCGCAGGGTGTAAAAGTAGAGATTGAGGTTAAAAGCGACGCTGTAATCGAGTCCCAGATATTCGTCGTAAATGGTGCCGTCGTGCACCAGGCAAAGGCTGAAAGCGATCGCCTTGCCGAGTTGACGCCAGACGAAAAAGCGGGTGCGCTCCGGCATTTCGCGACCGAGCAGCGAGAAATAGGACTTGGTCAATTTCTCGAAATGAAGCTTCGAACGCTGGTGCACCTGGAGGTAGAGCGGATAGAGCTCGTCGATCATCGGGCCGATATCCGTCACGACCTCAAGATCGATCGGAGCTTGTTGCGCGGTCTGGCGGAACTTGCGGCGCAAATTTTTGCGGGTGGCTTTGCCTAACGACGCCAGGTATTCCTCGAAATTACGATGGTGCAGCGAGAGACGAGTCATCGGCATGCTCGCGACCCGGGTGTAACCGTTATTGGAAAAATTGCGCAACGGCTCGCGATAAGGAGACGGAAAATCCTTCAGAACAACGAGCGAGGCGCGTGCTTCGCGGGCAAAAGTCTTGAGGCAGGAGTGCAGGGCCTCGGCCGTCCAGGCCGCGTCTTCCGGCGCGCAGGCGCCGAGGTGGCCCTCGCCGGCGCTGCAGCCGACCATGAGGGTCTTCATGGTCAGGAAGCGGGGGAATTTTATCCGAATCCGGTCGATCGCGCCGCGAAGGGGGCCGGCCACGCCTTCGCTCAGATTCTGGTGGACGAAAAAGAGCGGTTGAATCGCCCGGACCCGCTGGATTTCATCCTCCAGGACAATGAAGAAATAATCGAAGTCGTCCGTCAGGGTCGTCCCGATTAACTCGTAGAACCGGTGATCCTTGCATTTTTCGCTGAAAGCCTCCGTCCAGGCCGGGCAATCCCGCAGATCGCTTAAAGTGACGATCGTGGCAAAGCCGTTCGGAATCCGGACCGTGGTGCCAGAAGGCCGGCGCTTCAGGCGCCGTGAGGAAAGAAGTTCAGGGCTGCTAAGAATGCGGTACCCAGTAGCAAATGCCGTCGTAATATCAAGCGGCGGGCGCGTTCATCTCTCGCGCGGCGGGATCTCGGAGCGATCCTCTTTCGGCTGGCCGGCCGAGGAGTCTACCCTCAGAACGCCGCTCCTGATATTGAGATCGCGTTGCGGGAACGGAATCTCGATGCCGGCTTCGCGGAATTTCTTGTTGATCGCAAAATTCAGATCGCTCCGATAACGCCGCGGCCGGTTGCTCATCCTGTCGCTCCAGGCGACCAGCTCGAAGTTGAGCGAGCTGTCGCCGAACTCGACGAAAAAGACGCTCGGCGCCGGGTTCTCCAGAGTGTGTTCGTCCTCCGTCCCGACTTCGATCAGCTTCTTCCGGACCAACTCCACGTCGCTGCCATAAGCGACGCCGACTGGAATCCGGAAACGGACCCGCGGGTCTCCGTAGGTCCAATTCGTCACCGGCGAATCGATGAATTTCTGGTTTGGAACAATGGTCGTGATGTTGTCGTTGGTCACAACCACCGTGCTGCGAGCGCGTATTTTCTGCACCTGACCGGTAACGCCCGCTACCTCCACCCGGTCGCCGATCGTGATTGGGCGTTCGGCCAGAATAACGAGGCCGCTGATAAAGTTGCTGGTGATATTCTGCAGGCCAAAGCCAATGCCGACACCGACTGCGCCGGCGAAGACGGTGAGGGCTTCCAGATGGATGCCGGTGTTCTGCAGGACGACGAAGATGCCGACGACGAGGACGACATTGGAGGCGATCTGCGAGATCGCGTACTGGAGCGAACGATCGAGCCCGCTGTGAACGAGAAAGCGGTTAAAAAGGAAGCGTTTTGTCCGCGAGGAAATCCAGAAGACGAGGATGAGGAGGCCGACGAGGAGAAAGACCTGG
>JALYOR010000072.1 GCA_030856765.1 Verrucomicrobiota bacterium
CGAGCGAACCCTTGGTCAGGCGATGCTCGAGCAGACCGAGATTGGTTCGTGCCTGGGCGGCTTTTTCACTTTTCGGGAAGCGGAAGAGGAAATCTTGAAACGCCGTCCGGGCCCGGTCGGCGGCGTCAGGGTCGTAGGTCCCGGCCCGCGTGGCGGTAAGCCAGATGTAACCGATCTGATACTGGGCGTCGACGGCCAGGGGATCGTTAGGGAATTTTTCCACTACGGCCTGGTAGGCCTCGATCGCCAAATCGGCCGAGCCCTGCTTTTCCCGGGCCCGCCCGATGTCGAACTGCGCCCGCGCGGTGTAACGGCCGTAGGGCGCGCTCCGCACAATCGCCGCGAAAATCTCGACCGCTTCGTCCATGCTCGATCCGACCGGGACGCCGAGAATTTTCCGCTTCTTGCCATTGAGATAGACTTCGCCAATTCGGAACTGCGACTCGATCGCCTCTTGGAAGTGCGCGGTCTGCGGGTAGGCCTCCATCAGGCCGCGATAGATCGCCGCGGCTTTGAGCAAATCGCCTTCCTGCTCGGTCAGTTTGCCGGCGCGAAAGGTCGCTTCCGGCGACTTGTCCGAGCGGGGATAGCGCTTGACCATCTTCTTGTAAATCTTGATGGCGCGTCCGCGGTCGCCGCCTTGCTCCGCCGCTTCCGCCTTGGCAAAAAGCTCGTTGGCATTGCCGCTGATCTCTTCCTCGCCCGGAGCCTTGTATTTGACTCGCTCGCTGGGCTTAAAAACGATCGGGGCCGGGCTCCGCTCGGGGAACGCCACGCAGGCGGCGGCGAACAAAAGTAAGAAGCGCAGTCGGTAGCTCATTGGGATGGGGAGGGTAATGAACGATGCTCAGCCCGTCAAGCTGGGGGCGCCCTTCCCGCCACCCGGAAAATGGGCGAGAAAGAGCGCGACGAGCGGTCGCGATCCGATAGGATTGGCGAGGCCGCGCGATCCTTTGGGGTCACCGCCGTGGGTCACGTTTTGAACCTGAGCGACCAGCAAAAAATCCGCATTGGCACCTGCGCCTGGAGCTTCGATGAATGGAGCGAGGCGCTTTATCCGAAGGACTTGCCGTCCAATCGCTGGCTGGAATTCTACGCGCGTTATTTCCCGGCGGTCGAGATCGATTCCACCTTCTATAGCGCGCCATCCGAATCGGTCGCGCGGCGCTGGGTCGAGATGACACCGCCGCATATCCGCTTCACCTGCAAACTGCCGCGCGAAATCACCCACCAGCGCCGGTTGCGCGATTGCCAGACGGAACTCAAAGCGTTCCTGAGTGCGCTCCAGCCCCTAACGCCGAAGTTGCGCGTCATCCTGATTCAGCTGCCGCCCTCCTACGGACCGAAGACAGAAAAAACTGCTTTCCGCGATTTCGTCGCGCAGCTGCCTTCGGACTTTCGTTTCGCGATCGAATTTCGGCACCCCGGCTGGCATCGGCCGGGCTTCATCCGGCTGCTCGAGAAACATCGGATCTGCTGGGTCTGGTCCGACATGAGCCCGCTCAACGAGCGCAATCAGGCTCCGTTCGAGTTTCAACCGATCACGACCGATTTTCTTTATCTCCGTCTCCTCGGCGATTCTCTGACCAAGTACGACAGCAACGGGGAGCGCATTCACCGCTACGGGAAACTGCTCTGGCAACGCGAAGCCGCGCTCGACAGTTGGGCGCTGCGCATCCAGCGCCATCTCGATGAGATTCGCAGCGTCTGGACCTTCGCCAACAATCATTACGAAGGCTTTTCTCCCGAGACCTGCCAGCGCTTGGCGGAGCGGCTCGGCTTCGAGTTGCCATTGCCGCGCACCGAAGAAACTGGCTCCCCTAACGAGCGCGGGCAGCTCGATCTTTTTGCGGAAAATCCGGCGTCGTAGCGGTTAGCGAATTTCCGCTGCGCCGAAATAGGGCTGCAGCTTTTCGGGAATGCGCACCGAGCCATCGGCTTGCTGATTGGCTTCGATCAGCGCGGCGAAAAGGCGGGGCAAGGCGGTGCCCGAACCATTCAGGGTGTGGCAGAAGCGATTTTTCCCCTCCGCGTCCTTGAAGCGCAGGTTCATCCGGCGCGCCTGATACTCTTCGAAGTTGGAGCAGCTCGACACTTCCAGGTAGGCGTTCTGCCCCGGCGACCAGACTTCCAGGTCGTAGGTCTTGGCCGAGCCAAAACCGAGGTCGCCGGTGCATAGCTCAATCACGCGATAATGCAGGCCTAACGACTGCAAAATTCGCTCCGCATCGGCGGTCAGCGCCTCGTGCTCCGCGTAAGAGCTCTCCGGCGCCGTGATTTTGACCAGCTCGACCTTGTCGAATTGATGCACTCGAATGATCCCGCGCGTCTCGCGCCCGGCCGAGCCGGCTTCGCGACGGAAGCAGGGTGTATAGGCGGTAAATTTTTTCGGGAGATCGGCCGCGGGGAGGATTTCCTCGCGATGCAGGTTGGTCACGGGGACTTCCGCGGTGGGAGCAAGAAACATGGCGCCGTCCTCGAACCCATACATGTCGTCTTCGAACTTCGGGAGTTGAGTCGTCCCCACCATGCAATCTCGCCGGACCAGAAAAGGCGGGCTCACTTCGAGATAGCCGTGCTCACGGGTGTGGAGATCGAGCATGAACTGGATGAGCGCCCGTTCCAGGCGCGCTCCGGGTCCGGTAAAACAAATAAACCCGCTCCCGCTCAGTTTAGTCGCCCGTTCGGCGTCGAAAAGCTTCAACTTCGCGCCGAGCGCGACGTGGTCGAGCACCGGATGATCGAATTGCGGTTTCTCTCCCCCGCTTCGCACCACCGGATTGTCGGCCGCGGTCGTCCCGACCGGGGCGTCGGCGTGCGGCAAGTTCGGAATATTGAGGAGCAAATCGCGTTGCCGCTCTTCCGCGACGGTCGCTTGCCTAACGAGTTCAGTCGTCTCGTCGCCAATTTGCCGCACCCGCTCCTCCAGTTCGGCGGAATTTTCGCCCCGGCTGCGCACGCCGCCGATTTCCTTGCTCAGACGTTTGCGGTCAGCATTGCACTGTTGCAGCGCCGTCTCCAGCCTGCGCCGCTCGGCGTCGACGGTCAGCACTTCGTCGATCTTTAGCTGCTCGCCGCCGCCGCGGGTCGCGAGCCGGCTTTTCACCAGGTCGGGCTGTTCGCGAATGAGGCGGATGTCGAGCATGGGCAGGAGTTATCAGCGCTCTGCCCCCATCGCAAACCCAAAGCACGCCGAAACCGCGTGACTTCGCCGCCGGCGCCCCCATAATTTCTTCGTGGATCAGTTCAAATTGCTCGGCGTCGCCCTCGGCCTCGCCTGCCTGGCCGGACTCAATCTTTACCTGACCGTGTTCGTGACCGGTCTCGCCATTCACCAGCACTGGATCGTGCTCGGCGCCGATTACCAGTCGCTCGCCATTCTCGGCGATCCGCTCATTCTCTGGATCTCGGGCACGCTCTATGTCCTGGAATTTTTTGCCGATAAGATCCCGTGGGTCGACTCGGCCTGGGATACGGTCCACACCATCATCCGGCCGATCGGCGGCGCTCTCCTCGCCATTCGCGTGCTGGGCCAAACCAGCCCGGCTTTCGATGTGATCGTCGCGCTCGCGGCGGGCAGTGCGACTCTGGTCACCCATTCCGCCAAGGCCTCGACCCGCCTGGTGACAAACGCTTCGCCGGAACCGTTTTCCAATATCGGGCTGAGCCTGCTGGAGGACGTCGCTGTTGTCGGCGGGCTGGCCCTGATCCATTTCAATCCCGTTGTGGCCCTCGCGATTTTCGTTCTCCTTCTCTCGATCATCCTCTACTTCGCGCCCAAGATCTTCCGCGCCGTCCGGGTGAAGCTCTGGCTCATGAAGAAAAAGCTGAACGGCCCGGCCGATGGCGAAACGAGCTTCTCTCTGCCGACGACCCTGCCGTCACGGTATAACTCGGCCTTCACGCGTGAGAACTTGTTAGGCGAAACGGTGGCCTGGGCTGTACCATGCATTGGCAAAAAGGTCCGCGGCGTGCCGGCGAATACCTCCGGCATGCTGGTGGCGAGCAACGAAGACCCGGCCAAACTTCTCTTCCTCGCACGCAAGGGCTGGGGTTCGAGGGCGCAGACCATTAGCCTCACCGACACTTCGGTCCGCCGGGAACCCAAGTTCCTCTCCGAGAACCTGGTCATTGCCCCGGAGACGGGCAAAGGCGCCGGCTATCTCTTTATTTTCGAGCGGGGCCGCGGGGAGTGGGTGCAGCAGATCGTGGATTTCCTGAACGATCGGCTGCGGGCGCCGGCTCCCATGGCGGAGCCAAACGAGCCGGTCTCCGTGAGCGCGCCGGATTAGCGTCCGAAGTAGGTTGTGCGCTGAGAGCAGCGCAGGTTGCAAGACCTTTCGAGACTGGAGGTAAGGGGATTCGAACCCCTGGCCTTCTCATTGCGAACGAGACGCTCTACCAACTGAGCTATACCCCCTTGACCCCGTTTTGCCCCCCTGGCAACTTTCGGAGAGTCCGCTTCCGTCTGTAAAAGTCAAGGTTTGCTCAAGCCGGGAGGGGCATACGGGAGCGCGACGCGCGGGGTGCTGAGGGGGGCGCTAGCAGAAAAAACGGCAATGCCGGTAATTATGTTCTGCGTGCGAACTGACCTGACCAGTCGGCCTCAGGTCTGATG
>JALYOR010000091.1 GCA_030856765.1 Verrucomicrobiota bacterium
AGGCATGCGCGAGCAGCAGCGCCGCGACGGCAGCAAAGTGCCGTTCCGGATCGAGCCAGATCAACGGCAGCAGCGTGAACCCCATGAGCAACTGCGCCGACACAATCCAGGCGCGCAGTCCGCCGCGTTGTCCTCGCGTGCGATCGATCAGCGGCGCCCAGAGAAATTTCCCGACCCACGGCAGCACCAGGATGCTCGTCAGGATCGTGATTCGCCCCACGTCCAGCCCTTGCAGGCGCAGCCAGGTCGGTAGCGCCCACCAGATGAAACCGATCGGACCGCCCTCGCCCAGATAGAGCAGCGCAAAGAGCAGCCGCGATTTGTTCGGCGGCACGGAATCCTGCATCCCGGAGTGTGATTCACGTGCCGCGCGCCTGCCCAGCCTCAAGTTAACCGCGGCTTGACATTACCCCTCGCCGCGATCAACAAGGAGCGCCCAATGCAATCTTCCAAGCGCCTTTTCTCCGCGGCTCCGGAGGGGACGGCCGCGTTGTTCTTCATCCAGATCTTCGCGACGCTCGGCTTCGCGGTTCTTTACTCGACCCTGGTTCTCTACGCCACGAAGCACCTGCAGCTCGGGGTGAAAGAAGCCACCACGTTGATGGGCGTGTTCGGCGCTTTTAACTACGGGCTGCACCTCTTCGGCGGTTACCTCGGCGGCCGCTTCCTCTCGAACCGCATCCTCTTCGTCGGCGGCATGGCGCTCCAGGTCGTCGGCTGCGCCTGCATCTCGTTAGGCACGCTCGCCATGTTCTACCTTGGCCTCGCCCTCTTCCTTACCGGCAGCGGCCTCAACGTCACCTGCATCAACATGATGCTCACGCAGCGCTTCAACTCGGACGACCCGCGCCGCGAGGGAGCCTTCCTCTGGAACTATGCCGGGATGAATGTCGGCTTCTTTGTCGGGTTCACTGTCGCCGGCTACTACCAGGCGACCGCGAGCTACTCGAGCCTCTTCATCTTCGCGACCATCGGCAATTTCGTCGCCATCATCCTCGCCTTCTTCAACTGGAAGACGCTGACCGATCGTAACACCACGTTGCTCGAGACCACGCCGCAGCAATTTCGGGTGCGCCAGCTCGTCGGCATCGCCATTCTCATCGGTCTCGTCCCGGTTGTCTGGTTCATGCTCCAGCGTCCGGGCGGCACCGAGATCATCCTCAAGACCATCTGCGCCGGGGTCGCGGTCACGCTGATCTACCTCACCGTTCGCCACCGGGATCGCCGCGAGCGGCGGAACATGACGGCCTACCTGATTCTGACTCTTGGCTCGCTCATGTTCTGGTCGCTCTACCAGATGGCGCCGAGTGGCCTGATGTTGTTCGCGGTCCACAACGTCAACCTGATGCTTGGCGCAGTGCAGATTCAGCCGCAGTGGATTCAGAACATTAACACCGTCTGCATCGTGATCGGCGGACCGCTCCTCGCGGCATGGTTCACCCGCCTGCGTGCGCGCGGGTGGAACATAGATGTCCCGAAACAATTCGCGGCCTCGTTACTTTTGATGGCGGTGGCTTTTCTCATTCTGCCGGTGGGCATCAAGCTGGCAGGCGTCGACGGCAAGAGCGCCTTCGTTTGGCTTTTCTCCAGCTACGTGCTCCAGAGCATCGGCGAGTTACTCATCATGCCCATCGGCTACGCCATGATTGGCAAACTCGCGCCGAAGCAATACCAGGGCGTGATGATGGGTAGCTGGATGCTCGTGACCGGCCTCGCCTCACTCTTCGCGGGCGACTTCTCCGGGATGATACCCGAACCGACCGGCACCACCGCGGCCGCGACCAACGCCGCGTATGCAACCCTCTTTGCCGAGCTCGGCGCCGGCAGCCTCGCAGTCGGGATCGCGCTCGTCGCGCTCAATCCCTTCCTGCGCCGGCTCATCACTGACAAGCCCAAGTCCGATCCCGCCGAGGCGCCTACTCCTGCCGGTCCCGCTCCCGCCGCGGTGTAAGTCGCAGCTGGCCGATCACAGCTTCAACCATCGGAGAGGACGTGGGTGGCGTGCGTGACCGCTGCGCCCGCGCGGAGCGACGCGGCCACCATCATCGCCTCGACCATTTCCTGCTCGGTCGCACCGGCTTTACGAGCGTTAGCGGCGTGAATGTCGAGGCAGTACACGCATTGGGTCGTTCCAGCGACGGCGATGGCGATGAGTTCTTTGTACTTCACCGGGATCGCTCCCTCGGCGACCGCGGCCTTATCGAAGGCCCAGAACGCTTTCATCACGTCGGGCGCGAGACTATCCATCTTCTTTATTCTGGTGAGGTTGTTCTTGGCATACATGGTGGAAATTCATCCGATTTCACTTGCTGGCAAGGGCGCCGCCGCCGCTTGCCGAAATTCTTTTGCGCGCGACTTGTCGGCAGGCCCAACTTCGCTACCTTGGGGCTCCCGCTCGCTGGAGTTGCCGGATTTTCGAATCTCGATTGCAGATTTTCGATCGACGCGTTGGCGTTGACCCGCTCCTGTGGCTTGTAAATCTCAATCCTAAAATTCCCAAGCATGAATACTGGTAATATCGTCCAAGTCATCGGTCCCGTCGTCGACGTGGATTTTGCCGACGCCGGCAAGATCCCCGGCATCTACAACGCGCTCGAGATCGAGTACGAGGTGAACGGCAACCCGAACAAGCTCACTCTCGAAGTGCAGCAGCACCTGGGCGAAAAATGGGTCCGCTCGATCGCGATGTCGTCGACCGAAGGCCTCAAGCGCGGCATGCCCGTCACCGATACCGGCGGCCCGATCACAGTGCCGGTGGGCGAGGGGACGCTCGGCCGCATTTTCAATGTGACGGGGGATCCGGTCGATAATCGCGGCCCGGTTTCTTTCACCAAGCGCTATCCGATTCATCGCAAGGCTCCAAGCCTGACCGATCAGGATGTGCAGGCGACGATTCTCGAGACGGGCATCAAGGTCATCGATCTGATTTGTCCCTTCACCAAGGGCGGCAAGGTCGGTGCGTTCGGCGGTGCGGGAGTCGGCAAGACGGTCGTCATCCTCGAACTGATCAACAACATCGCGAAGAACCACGGTGGCTTCTCCGTTTTCGCCGGTGTCGGCGAGCGCTCGCGTGAAGGTAACGATCTCTACACGGAAATGAGCGAAGCCGGAGTCATCGATCAGAAGGATCTGAGCAAATCGAAGGTCGCACTCGTTTACGGCCAGATGAACGAACCTCCCGGCGCACGTCTCCGCGTCGCGCTTAGCGCGCTCGCGATGACGGAATATTTCCGCGACGAACGCAACCAGGACGTGCTCCTCTTCATCGATAACATCTTTCGTTTCTCGCAAGCCGGAGCGGAAGTATCGGCATTGTTAGGCCGGACCCCGAGCGCGGTCGGTTACCAGCCGACCCTTGCGGCCGAGATGGGCGATTTGCAGGAACGCATCACCTCGACCACCAAAGGTTCCATCACTTCGGTGCAGGCGGTTTATGTGCCAGCGGACGATCTGACCGATCCGGCGCCCGCGAACACCTTTGCGCACCTTGATTCCACCATCGTGCTCGAGCGCTCGATCGCTGAGCTCGGCATTTATCCGGCGGTCGATCCGCTCGCTTCGACCTCGAAGGCGCTTGCCCCCGACATCGTGGGCGAAGAG